>JAGGXN010000150.1 GCA_021163065.1 Archaeoglobaceae archaeon
AAGTATGTAGAAGAATTAGAGAAGAGGGGGTTGAGATAATGGCAACCGAAAGAAAAACAGATTTTGGGCCACCACGCCCAATGTTACATCCGGTAATTGAGAAAAATTATGGAAAATGGAAATACCATGAAGTTATAAAACCTGGTGTTATAAAGAGAGTTGCAGAGAGCGGTGACGTATTATACGTAATAAGGTTTGGCACTCCAAGACTTATAAGCATTTATACGGTCAGAGAACTTTGCGATATTGCAGACAAATACTCTGATGGCTACATAAGGTGGACTAGCAGAAATAATGTTGAACTCTTTACGACAGATGAAAGCAAGATTGATGAAATAATAAAAGAGGTTAAAGAGAGAGTTGGCTTCCCGTGTGGTGGAACATGGGACACTCCAAAAGGTGAATACGGTTTATCAAACATAATTCACACCCAAGGATGGGTTCACTGCCATACACCAGCTATTGATGCATCAGGTATTGTTAAATCGGTTATGGATGAACTCTATGATTACTTCGTAGATCACAAGCTGCCTGCTATTTGCAGAATTAGCTTGGCCTGCTGTACAAATATGTGCGGTGCAGTGCACGCATCTGACTTGGCTATTGTTGGTATCCACAGAAATCCACCATTGGTTGATGATGATGCTGTCAGAAGAGTTTGTGAAATCCCATCAACTGTTGCGGGATGTCCAACTGGTGCATTGAAACCAGACATGAAGAACAAAACGATAAAAATTGACCCAGACAAATGTATGTATTGCGGTAACTGCTACACAATATGCCCAGGAATGCCACTCTTTGACCCAGAAAATGATGGAGCAGCAATTGTAGTTGGTGGTAAGATATCCGATGCCAGAAGACCACCTGAGTTCTCAAAGGTTGTTGTTCCGTGGGTTGCAAATGAGCCACCAAGATGGCCCACATTAGTTAAGTACATCAAAACGATATTTGAAGCTTGGGCAAAGAATGCTAAGAAACACGAAAGAATGATTGACTGGATTGAAAGAATTGGTTGGGAAAAATTCTTTGAAGAAACCGGCTTAGAATTTAGCTGGCATCTAATTGATGACTATCCGCCGACTCCGTATTTCTACTCGTCATACAGAACGACAGCACAATTCAGATGGTGAAACTTAAATAACTAAAGATAGACTAATAACGGTGATACCATGTCAGAGTTTGATGAGGAAACAAAACAAAAAGTGTTGGAGCAGCTTCATAAAAAACCTTGGAAGTATCCAGAATTAGCCAAGATATTGAAAATGAAAAAGAAGGATGTTGTAAAGATCGTTCAGGAGCTTATTGAAGAAGGGAAAGCAGCATACTGGTCAACTGGTTCAACTGTACTTGTAGCAAGCAAAGAAAAAGTTGAAGAAATGGAAAAGCTTAGATCTGAATAATTTTTTATTTTTATTTTAATGAACTTAAATTTAAAAAACGTTTTTTCTATCAATCCGATACTTTTCTTTGAGGTTGTAAGAATTCTTGCAAATGTTGCCGTTTGTGTGCTTCCACAGCAAGTATTTAACGTAAACTCCGATAATTTGCATTTACTGAACACGACTTTTTCATACATTTCAAGATCAATAAACATGCAGAAATTTAAAGAAGAAATTAACAATGTAGAAAATAGGATTTCAAACACTTTAGAAGATAACAACATTAAAAAAGAGTTAAAAGAACTCGGAATTGATGTTATACCATTTTGCACTATTGTAGACAAAATAATAAGCTCAAAAGAAATGCCAATTTTCCCGAATGTTCAATATTACGTTTACAAAACTGAAGAGGAAGATTTTGTTAAAAAAATACTCGAAAAAATAAGGAAGATGGAAATAGAAATTCTAAATTCAAAAAACATCAAATCTCAATTGAAGAATAGATTAAAAATAATTAAACTGGAAGGGGAGCTTTTAGGATATCCAAAATGTTGCATAAATGAATTTATAAAGCTAAAAAAGAAAAATATTTTAGAGGGCTATAAAGTAACTCCTGAGAAAAAAGTTATAATTGATCTTTTAAACTCAAAAATGCTTGAAGAATTTCAAAAAATAATTGAGAGCTCGCTGTCTTATTTTAATGAGAGCCTATATTCTCTATTCTCAATGAACTTTTACCCTTGTTCGATAGCATGTAGAAATGCAATAGAAGTTGGAAAGATTTGTGAAGAATACTTAGACAACATGGAAAATGCTTTCAAAAAAGGGTATAGATGTGGATTACTCTTTAATGCTTTTTATCACATCGTTACTGGCTACAACAGCTATATTACATCCAAAAATAAAGATTCAAGCTATATAAGACAAATATCAAAACATTACTGTAAGTTAAAGCCTGAGATAAAAGAGATTTTAGATGCTTCAAAAAACGTTATTACTAACCTTCATTTTGGTAATGCCTTTATAAAAAACTGTGTTGAACGAAGTAAAATGTAGGTTGGCTTAAAAATCAAAAAGGTTAAATATTTACAATTAACGCAGATTTTGGAGGTGTTAAAAATGGCTGAGATTAGGGTAGATCATGACAAATGTGATGGATGCGGAGAGTGCATTTCTGTTTGTCCAGCTGAAGTGTACGAATTTAATGACGAGGGAAAATCCGTGCCTGTTAGACCTGAAGATTGTGAAGAATGTTGTTCATGTGTAGAAGTCTGTCCAAATGGAGCTATTTGGGTGGACGTTTGTGAATAAATTTCTCTAATAAAATTTCTTTTAAATTTATTTTTGTTAATTCGCATTTTTTGTTTTATCTAACACTATTAGTAAAATTCCCGCTAAATATGCTAAAAAGCAGTATAAACAATAATGTGCTTCCACAAAAGAATAAAGCGATAGAAATACTATGCCCATAATTGCAGCAATCTGCCATAAAATTAGCAACTTATCCTTCATAAAAGCATAAGAGGTGAACCAGATTAAACCCAATAAAGCCGGCAAATTTATGTCGTTAAACATTAGATCACTTGAACAACCATTTAAAGGACAGGTGTTCGATAACTCTAATAGTAAATACATAGAATCCGCAATACCAAAAAATATCAAAAAAGCCTTTATTTTTTTCATAATTTTTTAAGGAACTCAATTATTTTGTCTGAACCAACGTAAGTTTTACATTTCTCATCTAAAACAGCCATTGCTGGAACGGCGTGAAGATTTATTTTCTTCGACACATTCATGCAATCCTCATTCATCTTTTCAACATTGCAAAAGATTATATTAATCTTTTTAGATGCATTTTTCACAATAGGTTTAACCTTATCGCAAGCATGACATCCAAGCTTGTAAAAAAAGTAGACTCTTTCAAAACTGGTGTTACTCTGAGTTTCGTTTACAGTAGCCTTTTCTTCGCAAGCAACGAAAAAACATAGTACTAGCACGATCACGAAAACCTTTTTCATGAAATGAGGGCTTTTTAATTTGTATTTAAATTTCTCGATTATTCAAAAATGAATTCTGCCTCTTCATACGGTGTTGTCATCAATTTTCTAATTTTTTCTGCCGTCTTTTTACCAACTTTTGGAGTTTTTCTCAATTCCTCTTCACTTGCAGTGGCGATCTTTTCTATCGTCTTAAACTTGTCTAACAAGTTCTTTGCAATCACAGGCCCTATATCTGAGATTGCAGAAACGACATATTCTTGCTGCTCTTTCAAGCTCCTCTTTGTTTTTCCAGCATGCAAAGAAACCTGTCTATCCTTAATTTCTTGCTCTCTTTTGGCTATGGCAACTATAAACTCTGCTGTCTCCTTTGAATTTGGCGTATATATTATTGGAATTCCTAAATCCACTGCTATTGCTGCAATCGCACCTCTAATTGCATTTGGATGTACGTTTTTCTTATACAAACTCTCACCCTCAATGATTAGCAATGGTTTTTGATACGAATTTTTTAGCCTTAATAGTTGATCAAACAGCCTTTCTTTGCTAATTAAGCTTTCAACAAAATCTTCAACTGTTTTCCTCTCAATAGCAACTCTATCGCTTACTACGTAGTCAGCAACTTCAAGATTTTTAATTTTAACATCAACACCAAGCTCGTATAAGTGTTTTACAATACCTGATTTCGCTTCTCTTGAATCAACAAAAATTGTAAGCTTTTGCATTTTTAAATCTTCAACAAAACTTCTAAGACTGCTTTGAGTTTTATTCTTTGTAACACTCCTTAATTTCTCTTTCAGTTCGTAAAGCTTGTCATACATCATCCTTTCTTTTCTGATGCTTGCCCAATAATATCCTTCATCCCTCGTTCCTTTGGTGATTAAAACAACTATTCTTCCCTCCCTGCTCCTCCCAGTTCTGCCTTTCCTTTGAATAGCCCTAATTTCTGAAGGTACAGCTTCATAGAAAACAACTAAATCTGTTGAAGGAATATCTAGACCTTCTTCACCAACAGATGTTGCTACTAAAATTTTTATCTCCCCTTTTCTAAATTTTTCCAAAACCTCAACTTGCTCTTTTTGTCTCATGCCCTTATCATCAAACCTGCTTGCTTGACCAACAAATTTTGATGTAGGTATTAATTTATTCAGTTTTCTTGCCAAAACATCAGCAGTATCTCTAAAGTTTGTAAAAACAATTATTCTCGAATCTTTGTTTCTTTTAAGCTGGTCAACAACAACTTCCTTCAACTTTTTTATTTTTGGATGTTCCACCTTGCATTTTATGGCCTTTACAACAGCCTCTTTAAACAACGGATCGTTAATTAAGCTTTTTGCAGCCTTACTACCACCTCTTGACTTTCCCTCAGCAATTAACTTCTTTAAATACTGCTTTAAAGCATCTAACCCCTGAGTTTCAATCAGCTCAATACCATGCATAACCTTCATAATCTCTGCCAATATCGATAAAGCCTCAAACAGCTCATTTTGATTTGTTTCTACTGCCTCCACTTGCAAAGTCTCTTGCAAAGCTAAAAGTTCTTTTTTACTCAGATTTCTAACAGAAAAACCCATTCTCTCGAGTTTTTTGTATCTAACTTCCAAAACCTTTTCAAAAGCTTCCTTTAGTTCCTCCAACTCTTTCGGCATCTCAACTTTTATCCACTCAATTTCCTTTTCATGAACGTAAGGTTTTACATCCCTGCTGTGTTCAGTTCTAATCTCAATTTCCTCAATTGCAAGATTTTCAACAACTTCTTTAATCCTTTCAACATCGCTGCCCGGAGAGGCTGTGATTGCCAAAATTAAAGGATCTTTAGATTGCTTTAGGTATTCCTTAGCAATAAAAACGTAAGGATAGTTTCCAACTGCCCTATGGGCTTCATCAAAAGTTATGTGTATTACATCCTTTAAAGAAATTCTACTTGCTATTAGATCATTTTCTATAACTTGAGGTGTTGATACAACCAATTTTGCATTCTCCCACAATTCAACCCTCTTTTCAGGTTTAACTTCACCACTCAATGCTACTATTTTATCAGGATCCAATTTTAAGCATTCTCTAAAAAAATTTGCATGCTGCTCAACCAACGGTTTTGTTGGGGCTAAAACTAAAGCTTTACCCTCCTTGTTTAGCAATCTGCTTGCAATAACCAACAAAGCTATGACAGTCTTACCTAAGCCAGTTGGTATTATGACTAATGTGTTCTTAATCAGAGCTGTTGCTGCTATAGATATCTGATAACTCCTTCTTTCGATTTTCTTTTCCTTAATCAATGGATGAGTTATGTATTGCATTTCATCCACGTCCAATATAGAATGTTGCTGTATAAAACAGTAAGGGAACATTTTATTAAGCTTTAAAGTAACTTTTTTTGTGCAAAATCAAAAAAAGGCTTTAGAAATCCTTAAAGCATTTGGAATAAATGCTTATGATGAATATGAATGGTGGAGAAAAAAGAAAAAGGTTGGATTTATCGTTAATCCAATTGCTGGAATGGGGGGTAGGGTCGGGCTTAAAGGAACTGACGGAAAATATAAAGAGGCCTTAAGGCTTGGTGCAAGACCAGTATCGCCCTTAAAGGCGATTGAGTTTCTAAGTTTTTTAAAACCTTACAAAGAGATGCTTGAACTATATACTTATCCAAAGATGATGGGCGAATATGAAGCCTTACACGCCGGATTTAAGCCCATAGTTATTGGAAATAAAAGCATAGGAGAATTTAACACAAATGCTGATGATACAAAGAATGCTGCAGGACTATTAATGAATTCAGATATCTTAGTCTTCGTTGGAGGTGATGGAACTGCAAGAGACATCTACGAAGTTGTTAAAGACAAAATTCCTGTTTTAGGCGTTCCCGCTGGTGTTAAAATGCACTCAGCTGTTTTTGCTTTAAATTCAAGAGCAGCGGCAAACGTTGTTTTAGATTTTCTGAGGATGAATGTAAGCTTAGAGTTAAGAGAAGTCGTAGATATTGATGAAAACGCCTTTAGGCAAGGTAAAATTTCTGCGAAGATATATGGCTACATGAAGGTTCCTGTTACAAACTTAGTTCAATCTTTTAAGCGTAGTTATAGAAGCAATGAAGCAGAAATTGCCGCTATAGCTAAGAATATTGAATTAATTCCAAACGCTGTCTACATCTTTGGTCCGGGATCGACAACTTATCTTTTAGCAAAGCACTTAGGCTTTGAAAAAACTTTGTTAGGTGTGGATTTAATAATGAATGGAAAGGTCATTGTCAGAGATGCAAAGGAGAGTGACATTCTATCAGCAATTGAAAATAGAGGGGCAAAAATCGTTGTTACGCCTATAGGTGGACAAGGTTTTATTTTTGGTAGAGGAAATCAGCAGATAAGTGCTGAAGTAATAAGGAATGTTGGAAAGGAAAACATAATAGTTGTTGCAACGAAAAGCAAGCTTAGGGAAATCAACGTGCTTAGAGTTGATACTGGCGATTTAGAACTCGATGAAGAGCTTAAAGGTTACATCGAAGTTGTAACTGGAGATGGTAAGATTAGAATGCAAGTAAAGTGATTTTTTAGGTGTGTTTTTCAAAGACCTCCCTCTTAAAATAAGGAAACTTTGAGTTAAGTGATTGTCAATCCTACGAATTGAGTTATAAGCTTTGCTAAAAATCATTTTTAGATTACCTATACTACAACTCAATTGCTTTTCAAGAAATTTCGGTGTCCAAAATTTAACTAAATCTTCAAACGTAAGTTCTTGATTTCTCTTTTCCCAAGTAGAGATTAAATATCGTATCAAGTCAAAAATATTTAAATATTCTTGTTTTGTATATTTTTTTGATACTTTCTTTATTAAGTAATTCAATGCCATGTTCTTAATAGCCGCTATTAAGTACTCCTCTCTTCTTTCTAACCTATTTACAACATTAGACTTTTCATAATCGTTAAAATACTCTGGAAACAATTCTCTAGACAAGTATAACTTTATCATTTCAGCTCCCCCTTCTTTTACTTCAAAATCACCGTATATTAGAGGCCAAACGTAGTAACAATGTCCAAACTCGTGAATTAGATTACATACGTACCATGAATTTGGATAATGTTCGACATTTTCATAGTCTTTCATTATCACACAACTTCCCCAAGACCGCATATTGTCTTCTTTAAACGGAAAATTATGATCTACAACAAAAACCGTTACTGACTGAGCGTAAATTGTTTCATCGATAATATTCCTTAAAAAGTCCAATGCTTTGTTGTGTACTTCTAAAACAAGTTCGACCATTTGACTTCTTACGTTTTTAGTGTAAACCACGTAACCGTTCTTTGCTTGTCTATGCTCTACAAAGTCTTCGTTGTGTACTATTATTCCTTCATAAAAAACAAAATTTTTAAAGTCTTTAGTTGGTATTCTTACTTTCACAAGATTTTTACTTTTGTTAATCCTACTTTCATATCTGCTCCCAAAAGGAAGAATGACGTTATAACCTTTAGGCGTTTCGATCGTTAACTCCAGAAATTCAAAGTCGTTTAATTTGTTCCAAAAGTCAATGTGTTTGTCAAAAATATCTTGTATTCTACAGGCTAAAACACTCTTGTTTGCAACGAAAGAGTTTTCCGGCAAACTGTGAGGAAACTTGTTTGTGACATGAAATTGAAGTTGTTGTGATGATGCTGTGACTTGCCAAAGATTGGACAATTCAAACTTGATCTTAAATTTCACAAGGTTTGGCATGAGTTTGGTTGACTGAAAAATATAAAAATTTTAGCAGTTGTAATGCCTTCTGTACCTTTTTATGCCGTCAACGTTTAAAAGTATCTCATCTTCGATCTTTACAATGTAATGATAGTCATAGAATACTTCGTAAACTTCATCACAAATTTCTCTAAGCTTCCTCTCAACTTCTTTCTTTCTGTCTAATTCAACCCAAATTTCAAAGTACATTTTTGCATTCTGCTTTAAAAGTTAATTAACATTGCGATTTTAAAAAATTTAGTTCGAATTTCGAAACAAAAGCTTATATTATTGGAAAACAATTTTCTTAAGGTGATAACAATGAAACCGTTTGAAGTTATCAAAGACGTTTATTGGGTAGGTGCTATCGATTGGGATGAAAGGGACTTTCACGGTTTTGAAATTGTCAGAGGGGCAACATACAATGCATACTTAATTTTAGATGACAAGATTACGTTGGTAGATACAGTAAAACATAAGTTCTTTTCTGAGATGATCGAAAGGATCAAGAAAATAGTTGATCCATCACAAATTGAATATATTATCTCCAATCACGTAGAAACAGACCATTCTGGAAGCTTAGCAGACATAAAAAGAGTTGCAAAGGATGCAACAATTGTTTGTACGCAGAGAGGCAAAGACGGGTTATGCAAGCACTTTGATTGCAAAGATTGGGAATTTAAGGTTGTAAAAACTGGAGACGAACTTAAGATTGGTAAAAGAACGTTAATGTTCTTAGAAATGAGAATGTTGCACTGGCCAGATAGTATGGCCACTTACATTAAAGAGGATAGGCTTTTGTTATCTAACGATGCCTTTGGACAGCATGTAGCAACCTTAGAGAGATTTGATGAGGAAATTGGGGTGGATGAAGCTATAAAATGGGCTAAAATTTACTATGCAAACATCTTAATGCCATTTGGGGAATTAATTAAAAAGAAATTAAAAGAAATTGAAGAACTGGGCTTGCAGTTTGACATGATCGCTCCAAGTCATGGTGTTATTTGGAGAAACCCAAGTAAAATAGTCGAAAGTTATGCAAAATGGGCCAATTTTGAGAGTGATAACAAGGTTGTCGTAATCTACGATACCATGTGGCATAGCACAGAAAAAATTGCAAGGGCAATTGCTGAAGGGGCTGCAACGAAAGCCAAAGTTAGGATGTTTCACATTAGAAAGGATGCTTGGAGTGATATAATGACTGAGATTTTGGATGCAAAGGCTATTGCTATAGGTGCCCCAACAATGCACAATACAGTCTTTCCACCAATGGCAGGATTTCTTACGTACATGAAAGGTTTAAAGCCTAAAAATAAGATAGGTTTAGCTTTCGAATCCTATGGATGGGGCGGTGGAGCTGCCAAAGAAATAAACAGGATTTTTAAAGAGTTAAAATTCGAAACTATGGAGCCTTTGAGAATCAGATACAGACCAACAAAAGAAGAACTAGAAAAAGCTTACGAAATTGGGATGGAGTTGGGAGAGAAGGCAAGTGGTTAGATGATACTTGGAATTTGCGGAAGTCCGAGAAAAAAGGCAACTGAATATGTTCTAAAAGAAGCATTAAAAATGCTTGAAGAAAAAGATTTTAAAACCCAATTTTTTAGTGTTAGGCAAAAAAATATTAGTTTTTGCCAGCATTGCGATTACTGCTTAAAAAATAAGGAATGCAGAATTAAGGATGATATGTACAAGTTGTATAACTTACTTAGAGAAGCAAAAGGAATTGTGATTGCCACACCGGTTTACAATGGCGGTGTTAGTGCACAGATTAAAGCTGTTATGGATAGGTGTAGGGCTTTAATATCTAGAGACCCAAATTTTTTTAAGAATAAGGTTGGAATGGCCATTGCCGTTGGTGGGGACAGAATAGGTGGACAGGAATTGGCAATACAGCAGATAATTACATTCTACATACTCAACGGAATTATTCCGATAAGTGGTGGATCTTTTGGCGCAAATTTGGGAGCTACATTCTGGTCAAAAGACACGCTTGAAGGTGTAAAAGAAGATGAAGAAGGATTTATGAGTTTGAAGAAGACAGTTAAAAAATTTGCTGAGTTTCTGAATAGGTTTTAATTGCTATGGTTAGTGATTGGTGAAAAGAAACGTCAAATACACTTCTTTAGCTGAACTCTAACTAAAAAGTAGGAGATAGAGACTGCAATTTATAGCTTTGTTATACTTAATATCCACCAGTCATTCAACTATGGAAAGGGAAATCGTTGTCACAAACATGGACGATGAATACGTTTTAGGAAAGATTTGTCGTCACAACGTGCTTGAAAAACACTTTCAAAAATTTTAATGGGGGTAATTAAGTAAATAATAAAACTGCGTAATATATTCGAAAAGTTTAATTCTAAAATTATCGAAAAGCTAAAATTTGAAAAATTGTATATCGACAATTATGCTAAAAGTTTATACTTTCTTGAGTAAATTTCCATTTAATTTCGGTATTTTTAAAAAATCTAAAATAATTGTTGGTTATATCTATGGAGATACTAAAATCGAAGAACTGATAAAAGTATGTTCAAAAAAGGACATTTCAAGAATTCTTGATTACTTTGTTAAAAAAGATGATTATAAGAAAATTACAGAATTATTAGCTTACGCTCCTGAATTATTATCGATAGAAAAATATTCTAGATTTTGGATGGATGTTTTGAAAGCATATCCCGAAAAAGCGCTAACTGTCCTTGAATATGCTCCAAGTAACGAAGCAAGGATAATAAAAGAGGTCCTAGTCAAAAAAGGGATAGTGTCTCTAGATTTAGAAATTATATCTGAAAAGATAGTAGCTTGCGGATTAGTATTTTTTAGCCCTAATGATGAAGAAGCTATTTTGTTTTTTGACGAATATGAGATCAATTATTTAAAAAATTTTTGGAATTTCTTTTTAGTTTTAATGTAACAATTATTGGTCATAACATCCTACAATTTGACATTGATAAGATCGTAAAGCTTGTAAAATTACAAGAAAAAAATTTACCTAAAAGAATAGTTGACACACTATATCTACATTCACTAGTTGAGCCTGGAGAAAAATCTAGAGCACTTTCAGATCTAGTTACGCATACCGGACACAACCCTATTGAGGATGCTAGAGCTTCAATAAAATTGTTAAAGCAGTTAATAACCAAAATAAAGCAGTATAATCTAGAAGTAGAAGCTCTAGAATTGCTAAAAGATAACCCGTACTTAACAGGTATTGAAAATATTCTATTAAATTATTTTAGAGATAGTACGGTTAGCAACTCAGAACAAGTTATTCAAAAGACATCTATAAGAATTAGAGATGTCAAAACAAAAGATTTACTATATGTTGTAAAAAATTGGAAGGGTTTAGCAGAACCGTGGTCACCAAATATTTTAACTCCGAGAAAGTTTAAGGCTAAGAGTGTTTGGGAGAAGGCTGCAGTCTTTTCTGCATTATGTGCATTAAACGACATTTATTGTGGTAAAGGAGATCCAGAAACATTTAGAAATACATGGTGTATCGACAAAAATACACTCAAAGCTATAGTGAGTGTATCCAAATGTTATACGAAAAGAGAGTTATTTGAAAAGCCAGTAGAAACGCTACCGAAATACATTTCTGAAATTGAGGATCAATTCGCTGAAGTACACATAGTCGATGGTGACATTTTAATACCAAGAAAAACATTTAATAGAATTCTCCCAAAACTTAAAAAATTATCGAGTAATAGCATATACAAGTCTTGCAAATGAATTTTCTAAAATCCTCGATACAAATATTGAATTCGTAGATAATGGCTTTAAACCGAAAATATTCATTCCAGAAAATTCATCTTTAGATGTTTTGAACATTTCATCTAATTTATCTGCTCTTCCAGAAAAAATCGAGTTACCAATGTTGATTTTTACAAATAATGAGCATGAAAACGAGATAATACGTAATGCACTTTCAGATTATCATGTTAACGTTTATGAACTCAAAGGGCGTAAGCTATTTCTTCAAGCTTTAGAAGCCAAAGGAGTTACAATAACAAATTTGAAAACAGTTGGTAGTAGACTAAGTAGTATACCTACTGGATTCAAGACTCTTGTAATATTTTCGGACAGAAATGTAATAAATATTGTTAAAGGTAAAAGTATAAAGGAGAAATTAATTTACAGTTTTATGTATATTTTCGGTATTGCACGTGAACTTGGTATAGAGACTATCGCTTATCTGTCTTTTATAACAACTAAAATTTCAGATTATTTGGGTTTTGGAGATTATGGTTTAATTTTCAAAAATATGAATTTAGAAGAATACGGCAGAAAACAAAATGAATTGTCTTGTGTTAAATTAAAACATTCTCTAAACACTCTTGTTAAAAATGCAGAAAAAATTGTAAGAGATGATTTCAATATAGAGGATTTGAGACCTTGCCAAAGAAAAGCTCTTGCATTGCTACTCTCAGCCTACGCTTACGATAGGTACAATTCACCTTTTGGTATAGTTATTCTTCCAACGGGTACTGGTAAGAGTCTTATATTTCAGTCAGCAGCTTTGTTGTTGCATAGAATCACAAAAGGTGTAACTATTGTAGTTTCACCTTTACAAGCTTTAATTCAAGATCAGGTTGAGAACTTGAAGAGAAAAAACGTTAATGTTGCTAAATTAGATAGTACAGTCGATGCAAAGGAAAGGAAGAAGATTGTAATCGACGCATTACTAGGATATCTCGACATAGTTTACGTTACACCAGAAAGATTTGAAAAGGAAGAGATTGAGATATTATTTGATTGTGGAAATATAAACTATGTGATACTCGACGAAATACATTGTTTGAGTAAGTGGGGCAATTCGTTTAGACCGTCATATAGAGTCATGGCAAGAAAACTCGTAAAGGAAGCTAAGTTAAGGTATTTACCCATATATGGTTTTTCAGCAACTTTACCTAAGGCGGTTCTAGAAGACATAATCGAATTACTTGAGGTTCAAAATTGGAGAGAGATTAAAATAGATCTTAATTCTGATTTTGAAATAAATGATATTGAGTTATTTAAAACAAATGTGGTGTTAAGAGGCCCCGTAACGCGTCCTGAACTGAAAATAGATTGTATTAAAGTACAAGATCCAGTTGAAAAACGTAAAAGGTTATTAAAGAAAATCGTTGAATTAAAGGGGAAACTGGATGAAAAAGATAAACCATGGGTAGGTATAATTTTTGCACCATATGCAGAATTTAAAAAACGTGAGTATGAAAACGTGGGTAAAATTGCAGAATTTCTTGAAAGCAAAATAAACGAGAAAGTGCTTCATTTTCACGGCAGATTGGATAAAAGCAGAAAGGAAGAAATATTGGAAACAATTAAAAAATCCTCAGAGGGACAAATAAAAGATAACAGAATAGTTGTCTCGACAAAAGCTTTTGGAATGGGAATAGATATACCAAATATTCGTTTTGTCATCCATGTTTACTTACCCGATTCCTTAGACGACTATTATCAGGAGATAGGTAGAGGTGGAAGAGATAGAAAAAATGTGATGTAATATCTATATTTACTCAAAGCGATTACACATACAAAAGAGAATTGATAAAAAATAGTATGTTGAAGTATAAATATGTAAACTCACTTATAGAGGGTATATTACACACAATGGACGAACAATTTGTTAGTCAATTGATTATAAATAAAATAAATAAAGTTGCTTTCCTAACACACCAAGTAGAAAACTATTTGAAGGAAGAAACTAAAAAGAAAGAGGGTAGGACTATATTCAGAAAAATTTTAGAAGTACTCAAAGAGAATGAATTGATTGATTACACAATTACAACCGGACGTTTAGCAGCTTATGAAATTTTGTCTGAAGACGTTGATCTGGATGAATTTAGTGAACCGATCGTTTTTGTAGATTATTTTAAGGATAGTCCAGTATTTATTGTTGACTTTAATTCACCATATGTACCTATTAAATCCGAAGTAGAAAGCTTAATTAAAAGTTTAGAAAAAGAAGAGATGATTAGGAGAATAAAATACAGATGGAAATTTTACAAATACAAAAATGAAAATGGAGAAGTCAGATATCTTAGCATAGATATTCCAGAAAATAAAATTTTAAAAAGAGAGATGATATATCTAACGGTAAAAGATAGCTTAGACATTAAAAATGTAAGCTTAGCAAAAG
>JAGGXN010000208.1 GCA_021163065.1 Archaeoglobaceae archaeon
ACGAATTCCCAGTTGTCGTGTTTAACTGCTACGCCTAAGCTTCTATATCCATTTTCTGCAAGCTGCTCCACAACTTCATCAACACCACTAACTCCGCATAATTCGATTATCACTTGAGGTGCACCTTTTGCAACTCTAAATCTTCTTTATCCCTTTCCACCACTGCTTCAATCCTCTTAATAACAGGATCAAACGGTGTAAAATCGATAATTTTGAACTCATTTATTTTGCTACTCAGTTTGCTACTTCCATTTAAAACCTTAAATATTGCATTGTCTATTGCATCTCCGTTCTTTTCTGAAGCTAAAGCTGCAAACAAGATAACGTCATCTTTCGAATAATTGTTGAAAGGAATCGGTTCAGCAAGTGTTAATTCATTTTTTGTGAGTGTTCCAGTCTTATCTGAGCATAAGACATCCACTCCAGCAAGTTCTTCAATAGACACCAACTTCGTTACCACTACGTGCTTCTTAGCCAAGTTCAAAGCTCCAATGGCCATTGTTATTGATAGTACAGCTGGCATAGCAGCAGGTATTGCTGCTACAATTAGAACTAGAGCAAATCTAAGCATCTCCAGAATGCTCTCTTTTCTAAAAATTGCCACAAAAAAAGTAAGTGAAACGAGTATTAACGCAAGGATTATCAAATAATCTCCGATTTTTATCACCATTTTTTGAAATGAACTAGCTGTTTTTGCTTCTTCAACAAGCTGAACGGTCTTACCAAAGTAAGTGTCCTTTCCTGTTGCTACGACAACAGCTATCATCTCTCCCTTTCTGACAATCGAACCTGAATAAGCAATGTCACCAACTTTCTTATCCACTGGTAACGATTCTCCGGTTAAAGCTGATTCATCAACGGATAAATAATCGCCTTCTAACAGTTTAATATCGGCAGGAATTATGTCCCCAATTTTAGTTTTTATTATGTCGCCAGGAACGAGTTCTCTCGCCAGAATTGTTTTCCATTCATTGTTCCTTAAAACTCTCGCATTTACTGCTAATTTTTGTCTCAGTAAACTTATTATGTTCTGTGCTTTGCTCTCCTGCCAAAAGGCAACGATACCGTTTAGTAAGAGAAGCGTTAGAATTATGCTAAAATCCACCCAGTGTTTGATGATTAATGAGAGAATTGCGGCTATCTCAATCATCCACGGAATTGGTCCCCAGAAATAGGAGAGAAATTTTAAAACAGGATTGATTCTTTTTTCAGGAATTTCATTGTAACCGTATTTTTCAACCCTCTTTTCAGCTTCTTCATCTGATAATCCTCTAAGAGACGTATTTAGCTTGTTAAGAGTTTCTTCAATGGATATCTTCGAAAAATCTTGCATAAAATTAGTTCTTAGGGAGTATTAAAAGTTTTTTGCGAATTTTAAGTTTATTGAAAACACCGAAAGTTTTTAAAATGATTGGTAATAATTGAATATGGTGGTTACATGATGAGAATGGAAGATTTTGAGAAAACACTTGACCCGTTTTATAAAACGAGTCTCACAATGTTAGAGAATACTGTTAAAATGAATAAATTGTTTATTAGATTTTACAAAAATATAATAGAAGGTCTCTTAAAGAATACATTGCCAAAAGATGTGTTTGAAAATTTTTGGAAGCCCACTGAGGCAATTTTGAACATGCAGCTAGATTTTATGGATAGCTTTGAACGCTTTGTTGATGATTTAAAAGGTTATTCTAAGAAAAAAATGTATTACTACGGTGAAGAAATAAAAGCGAAGAGGAAGTTATATTATGAAGGTAAAGACGTGAAGGCTGAAAAGAAAGAGAAAAAGAAATCTTAAGTGTTAACTTTTTAAACTCTATGGAAATAATTTAAAATTTTCTAAGGTTAGGTTTACGTATCTTATAGCATTTTGTGAATCTCTAGGTGTATTGTATTTGGCCCAGCATCTTTTTTATTTTCTGTAAGATTTATTTCTTGAATTTGTATAAACTAATAAGGGTGGTGATAATATTTACACTATCCCTCGCTTGCTCAAATTATGGAAACGAGAAAGATATATTCAAGTGGCAAAATAGTTGCATACTTACTCTCCCAAAGAAATGGGTTGTTGGAAATAAATTAAAAGCTGGAGATGATGTTATTTTAAATGTTGGAAAAGAACAGATCGTTATACTGCCAAAAATGATTTCAAGAAGCAAAAAAGTTGGAGAAATCGATACTTCAAACTTAAGTTCAGATTTTCTAATTAGAATGATAATTTCCCACTACTTAGCTGGCTTACGAATTCGATAAGAATAAAAAATGCAATGATAAAGAAGGGCTGTAGCTTTAGCTTCAGAAATTTTAATTGGTGCGGAGATAATAGAAGATTTGGGAAGGGAGATTCTTGTGGAGGTGTTTTTAGATTATTCAAGATTAAAGCCAAACGATGTTGTTGAGAGGATGTCAAACATGTGTTTGACGATGATTTCTGATTTCAACCAGGCTTTAAAGAAATTTGACAGGCTGACATGCAGTTCAATAATAGCAAGAGAGGACGAAATTGACAGATTGCGTTTCGTTCTTTTGCGCCAATAAAAAGAAGCATCAAAATATAATAATGATGTGGCTGTTCTGTTGGAATTAACAATTATCAAGAATGTAGGACTATTGTTAGGGCTGTTGAAAAAATGCAGGCCACAT
>JAGGXN010000234.1 GCA_021163065.1 Archaeoglobaceae archaeon
ATCCCATGTTATTGGCTACACCCCTAATAGTTTCTCTCAAAATTATCTGGTTGTCAGCAGACGTTATGCCTAAAGCTGGTTTTACAGCTATTTCATACTGCCCTGTACCATATTCGGGATAGAAGTGTTCGACAAAGACGTTCTGCACCTCGAGGCACTCTTTAACCTTTAAAGCAAACTCGTTCGACGTGTTCATTGCAGGAGTTGCAAAGCAAAGTGCATCGTCAAATGGCTTTGAATTGTCAAATAAATAAAATTCGGTTTCAAAAGCTGCCATAACTTCAAAATCTAATTCTTTAAGCTTTTGCTTTAATATTGGCCTTGGATCGGCTTCAAAAATCTTCATGTCCTTTGTGTAGAAATCTCCAATCACCATTGCACTCTTTTCAGCGTATGGTAGGATTCTGAAAGTGTCTAAGTCAGGAATGTGCTTAAGCTCTCCAACGCAACCGTAAATTGAGTCGGGGGTCAGCAAATCCAGAACCCCAAAGGCTGATTGCATACAAGCAACATAGGTCACCCCACTTACTAAATCGCTTTTAGCATTCTTTGCATTCCCCATTTTACCTCTGATAACGCCATCGTTGTCAACATAGAGATATCTGATATACTCTATTCCTTTTTCTTCAATAAGCTTCAGAATTTCTTCAAGCTCCACATTACCACCCCGCAAACTCTTTAACCTTGCTTTCATCAACCTTACCTTCAATAACGTCCCTGAGTGCTTGATCAAAAATGTTTAGACCCTTCTCGATTCCCTCCTCATCTATTACGAGTGGTGGGGTGATTTCAATAACGTTTGAGTAAAGCCCAACATAGGCTAAAACCAGCCCGAGTTCCCAACAACGATACGTCAGTTTTGCACATTCCTTGGTTGCTGGTTCCTTAGTTTCTCTATCTTTTACTAGCTCAACTCCGACAATCAGTCCTTTTCCTCTTACATCTCCGATTATGTCATAATTTTCAGCAATCTCCTTTAATCCCTTAATTAGCTTGTTGCCCATCTTTTTTGCATTCTTTTCCAGCTCGTTCTTCTTGATGTACTCGATTGTGGCAATGCTTGCTGCACATCCCGCTGGATGTCCAGCAATTGTTGAAAGGTGGAAAGCATTTGGGTAATCGAGAACTTCTTTAACACCTATGCATGCGCTTATTGGAAAACCGCCTCCCATGGGCTTGCCTATGGTGATAAAATCTGGTTTTACATCGTAGTGTTCAAAGCCAAAGAACTTACCAGTCCTCCCAAACCCAACTTTGACTTCATCAACTCCATAGTATATCTCGTTCTTCCTTGAGAGTTTGAACAGCTTCTCATGAAACTCTGGAGGCGGGACGATATCTCCGCCGTCGCTCTGCATTGGCTCCAAGAAGATAATTGATACGTCTTCTGGAGGTGCAACAGTCTCAAAAATGTAATCCTCGATGAATTTCACGCAGTGTATGTTGCATTTAGGATATTCAAGTGAAAATGGGCAGCGATAGCAATAGGCGTAGGGAACCTTGACAACCCCTCCAGCTGGATTTAGCCAGCCCTCTGCTTTGTGACCGGATAGAGAGAACGAACCATAGGTTTGTCCATGATATGAGCTGAGAAACGTTATAATCTTATTTTTCTTGGTGGCATACGGTAGCAGTTTGAATATACCGTCATTTATGTCTGAGCCAGAATGTCCAAAAATAACCTTCTTATTCTTTCCATCTGGAACGAGGGAAAGGAGCATCTCTGCAAGTTTTATTGGCTTCTCGTGGTAGTAGGACGTTAAAGAAAAAGAGGAAGTTTTGTTCAGTTGATCACATATTGCATTTAAGATTTCCTTGTTTCCATATCCCACATTGGCTACAGCCCAGCTCGCGTTGAAATCGATGTATTCATTTCCATCAACATCATAGATTTTGTATCCCTCGCATTTATCAACAACAAGAGGGTAAAATTTTATGTCAAACACTCCTCCTATTACTTTCGATGAATCTCGCCAGGTCATGTCACTCCATCCTCTTTTTACCGTAGGCGATGTAGTAGATTGTCAGTACGACTACGTAGGCAATACCTATACCTACAGAAGTTGCTGCCCCTTGAAATGTGCCATAGAAGATTATGACAACACCAATTATACCAAGAATTGGGAATAATGGATATAATGGCTGTTTCCATGTCAAATTTTTAATCTCCTCTGGATACTTTCTTCTGTATTGTATTGCACTGATAAGCGATATGAACCAGCTGACAACCCATGCAAAGACTAAAAGTAGCGACAGATGAATATAAACTACATCAGGATTTTTGTATCCGATTAAAACTAATATGATACTCACAATCCATGTAAAGACAATTGCAATGTGAGGTGTTTTAAACTTATCATGTACGTTTGCAAAGGATCTTGGTAAAATTTTGTCTTCACCCATTGAGTAAAGTAACCTTGGAGCAGCATAAAGTGTTCCACCTATTAAGCATGTTGCTGCTGCAAGCCAAGCGGCAAAGTTAAGTAAGTATGCTGCAGATGTGCCAAATGCAACTTCAGCTGCTTTTGTAAATGGGGATTCTGAGACGCTCAATTCAGAATACGGCACTAATCCGAGCATAGCAGCCATCGCAATCGTATATATTACAAGAAATGTTATAGAGGATGCCCACAATGCTCGTGGCAAATCTTTTGGATTTCTAACTTCACTACCTGAAGTGGTAAGAGTTAAAGCACCCATGTATGCATAAGTTCCAAAAGCAATGGCTGGTAATAAACTTGAAACACCATTTGGCATGAAAGGTGTGTAATTTTCTGGATTTACTTTTCCACTTGCAAATCCGGCAATACCGAATAGAAGCATTAGGCCTACCAAACCCAACACTAGGGCCAATTGAGTATTAGCTGTTGGAACAACCCCAATTACGTTGAGTATCATGAAAAGCGTTAGCCATATTATTGCCCAAACCATAACGGACATTTCGGGGCTGCCTATTTGTAAGAACCAGGAAGATATTGTGCCGATAGCTAACCCTACTGAACCGCCAGCAATTATCCAACCTAATGCATATGATGTTCCAGTGAGAAATCCAGCTAAACCACCGAGAGTCCTTTTATTCCACACCCACATTGCACCAGCATCTGGCATTCCTACGGCCATTTCGCCCATACTAATCATTATGCAAAGTAGGAAAAATCCTGCAATAGTGTACGCTAAAAGTGCTGCTGGTCCTGCGATTTTTGCTCCCTCACCAATCAAAAGAAATATTCCATCTCCAACAACAGCGCCAACACCGATAGCCCAAACATGCCAGAATGACAATCTTTTTACCAATTCGCTCCCCATTTTACCACCTTTTGTCTAACTGACTCGCCATAAAACAACACTCTTAAAAAATTTTCCATTTTAAATTTAAACCTATTTTTAGATTTTTAAGTTTAAATATGGCTGAAAATACTTGAAAGTTTTTTACCGAAAAAGTTGTAAAACTCAGAATTAATTTTCGACAGGTGAAAGCATGTTCTACAAAAACTCATATCTGGAAAAGATGGCTGATGTCTTGCAAAGAAAAAATGTTGAAGTGCTTGTTAGGCAACTAACAGATAAGGATGAGATTGAAAAAATGTTCAAAGACGATTGCGAATACATAATTGAGAAATATAGGAATGGAGTAATTACAATTGATGAAGCTAAGAAAAATTTTGAATTGTTAAAAGCATACGTTTTATCGCAGCTTAAATACCACTTTGGAAAGGTTAAAGAGATGGCAGAACATTTTAATGCTGAATATGTTGATGAAAACATAGATGATGAGCTAATAGAAAAAATTATGGAAGTGCTTGTTGAATATGAGAAGAATTTAACATAACATGCCTCCAAAGATCTTGATAACTAATGATGACGGACTTTATTCTGCTGGACTTAAAGCCAGCTATGAGGCTTTATGCGATTTAGGAGAGGTTTTTGCAGTTGCTCCCTTAGTGCAGAAGAGTGGAGTTGGTAGGAGTATGTCAATAATGGAGCCAATTAGGGTTTACGAGGTTAACGTTAATGGAATTGAAATTTTTGCTGTTGATGGCACGCCAACTGATGCAGTAGTTATTGGAATTCATGAAATAATTGGTGAAGTTCCTGACATTACGATTTCTGGAATAAATCTTGGCGAAAATTTATCAACTGAGGCTGTGACAACTTCTGGAACTGTTTGTGCAGCTTTGGAAGCTGCAACCCAGGGTAGTAATGCAATAGCAATATCGATGGAGTTGCCAGACACGGACAAATTTGAGCTTTTCTTTAAACCCTACGATTTTACCTATGCAAAGGAAATTTTGCAGAAAATTACTAAAATTGTATTGAAAAAAGGTATGCCAAAAGATGTTGACGTTTTGAATGTAAATGTTCCATCCAAGGCGAATGGAGAAATTGAAATTACAAGGCTTGCAAGGAAGATGTACAAAACAAGAATTGAGAAAAGGTACGACCCGAGGGGTAGGAAATACTATTGGATCAGCGGTATAGAAAGGAAAGAAGCGGAAAAAGGCACAGATATCTACGCTTTGAGGGGAGGCAAAGTTTCAATAACACCATTGTCGATTGATTTAACGGCAAAAGTTGATTTTAACGCCATAAAAAATTGGTTGGAGGGATAAGATGGAGAAGGCCAAGATTAACGCTGCAAAGGAGGCTTTGAAGTTTATTGACGATGGAATAGTTTTAGGAATTGGAAGCGGCACAACCGTTGAAGTTTTTTTGAAATTGCTTGGAAAGAAAATACGGGATGAAGAAATCGTTGTTTATGGCATTCCCTCATCTCATCAATCGCATATTTCTGCTGTAAAGAGTGGGATAAAAGTTGTTGACTTGCTTCAATATCCAGAACCTGATGTTTGCATTGATGGTGCCGATCAGGTGGATTATAACTTTAATTGTATAAAAGGCGGTGGAGCAGCGTTAACAAGAGAGAAAATCGTTATTTCAGCATCTAAGAAAGTCGTGATTATTATTGATGAGACAAAGTATTCATCAAAGCTTGACAGGGCAATTCCCATTGAAGTCTTGCCTTTTGCATACAGATACGTTACTAAAAGACTGCAAGAAATGGCGAAGAAAGTTGAATTGAGACAGGCTGAGAAAAAGATAGGACCGGTTATTACCGACAACGGCAATTTCATTGTTGATTGCTTAATTGACATAGAAGATGTTGAAAAACTTGAAATGGAAATAAACAACATACCAGGAGTTGTTGAAAATGGATTATTTCCCTCTAAGCTAATAGATCTTATGATTTTAGGAAATGAGGGAGGAGCTAAGGTGTTAAAGTAATAAAGAAAATTATTTATACTTCCAATATCAAATACTAAAAATTAAGAAACTCAGACAGAGGTGTTAAAAATGTCTACAAAATCTCTGTCTATAATCCTAGTTTTTGCAATGCTTTTATGCATGATCAACGTTCAGGCTGCAACAATCTACGTTCCAGATGACTATGAAAGCATTCAGCAGGCAATTGATAATGCAAACAATGGAGATACGATAATCGTTAGGGATGGAATTTATAAAGAGAATATAAAAATTGACAAGAGTGTAACTTTAAAATCTGAGAATGGATCAGCCAATTGCACAATCGATGCTGGTGGTTCGGGGAGTGCTATTACAATAAAAGCAGATAAAGTAGTAATTGAGGGGTTTAGTATTAGAAATAGCAGTTGGTGGAATGCAGGAATTTATGTTAAATTCTAACCATAATATAATTATAATTAAGAATAACAATATTTCGAACAACTGGTATGGCATCTACCTAAATTATTCAAACAATAACATGATAACAAACAATAGAGTGGAGGATAACAACTGGTGTGGCATCCGTCTGAAGTATTCAAGCAATAACACAATAAGCAATAACAATATCATCTCGAACTACTGGGATGGTATCGAGCTGGATTATTCGAGCAACAACAAGTTAACGAATAACTATGCTTCGAATAACGGATATGGTATCTCTCTATGGTATTCGAGCAACAACAAGCTAATGAATAACTATGCTTCGAACAACTGGGATGGCATCTGGCTGGGGAATTCAAGCAATAACAAAATAACAAACAATAGAGTGGAGAACAACAGCTGGGGTGGTATTGAACTGGATAAATCGGGCAGTAACACAATCTACCTCAACAACTTTGTAAATAACACTCACAGCGTTTGTTCTTATAAATCAACAAACATATGGAATTCAACGGAAAAAATAACTTACGCATACAATGGTAAAAATTACACAAACTACCTTGGCAACTACTGGAGCGATTATGAAGGAGAAGATAGCGATGGAGATGGAATTGGAGAAACTCCTTATCAAATAGGTTTAGACAAAGATTACTATCCGTTAATTGCACCAATAGAGCAGTCTATAGTAATCTATACTTGATAACTTGAGAATGATTTTCTTCTAAATTTTTTTAAGAAAAAATTAATTTTTTATTGGCATCTGCTATGTTTCTGTGAGCATCGAAACGTTTATATTCGATGGATCAAATATTTTATTTACTTTCTATTTAAAAATTTAAGGTGATAAAATGAGAAAGCTTGTAAGTCATTTAAAAAATGTTGGTTTTCCACGTATTGTTGAAGTTTCCGAAAATGCTAGAAAAAAAATAAGGAATGTTTTAGAGGCTATGGAATGTTCATCTGTGGTACTTGTTACTGGAAAGAATGTTTATCAAACCACTGCGAATAAAGTTGAAAAGAGGCTTGAAGATGTTATTACGAGAACGATTTTTGTAAGCTCCTTAAGAATGGAAGAAGTTAGAGATGTTGAATTTGAAATTGGGTTTGAGGAAGTTGATAGCATCGTTGGCGTTGGTGGTGGAAAGGTTTTAGATTTTGGAAAGGTTCTTGCTACCGAATTAAACGTACCTTTTATAAGCATGCCATCTACAGCATCTCACGATGGAATAGCTTCACCAATTGCAAGCTTTAAAGAGGGTGGAAAGCCAATTTCAATTTCTACAGACCCTCCAGCAGCGGTGCTTGCGGACATAACGATAATTAGAAATAGCCCAATTAGGCTGATAAGAGCTGGATACGGGGATTTGATTTCAAACGTTACAGCGGTTAAAGACTGGAAACTTGGTAAGGATGTTAAGGATGAGGAATACAACGAGGTTGCTGCGTCAATGGCATTAATGCCAGCGAACCTGCTTCTTGTTGAAGCTGAAAGGCTTGACTTAAAAACACCATCGCATTTGGAATTGCTTGTGAAGGGTTTAATCTTAAGCGGTGTGACAATTTCTTTGGTTGGAAGTAGCCGACCAGTAAGTGGTGCAGAACACAAGTTTAGCCATGCTTTAGATTACCTGGGCTATGGCGAAGGTTTGCATGGAGAGCAAGTTGCCATAGGCACAATAATAATGGAGTATTTCCATGAAAAGGCTTATGGAGTTGGAGATTGGGAGTTGATAAAGAGATCTCTTGAAAAGATACATTCTCCAACAACGGCTAAGGAATTAAGCTTAACGAAAGAGCAAATTATTGAAGCCTTAGAATATGCGAAAAAGATAAGAAGGAAAAGATACACAATTCTTGAAGATTTAAATCCAACAAAGGATGATTTTGAGATTGCATTGGAGAAAACTGGGATTGTTTAGCGCGCAATGCTTAATAAAACTTTAAACAAAATCAGAACAATGTTTGAGATTGAAGAAATCAAGAGGAGAAGGAAGAAATTGGGAATTACACAAAAGAGGTTGGCTGAATTAGTTGGCGTTAGCCAGCCTTTGATTGCGAGAATTGAATCTGGAGACATTGATCCAAAGTTATCCTTGGTAAAGAGAATTTACGAAGTTTTAGAGGAGTTAGAAGGGAAAAAGGTAGATGCCAAGAGCATAATGCACTCTCCAGTCAAAGTTGCAACTCCTGAAACAACGCTTAAAGAAGTTATAGAGGTTATGATGGAGAATGACATTTCGCAGATGCCAGTAGTAGATTCAGGCAAGGTTGTTGGAAGCATAACTGAGAATGCAATCGTTAAAATGATCATTTCAAAGGGCATCGAAGGAGTGGAGCAGACAAAGGTTAAAAACTGCATGGAAGAACCTTTTCCTATGGTTTTGCCATCTGAGAGACTTGAAGTAATTTCCAAACTGCTTTTGAATAATCCAGCATTGCTTGTCGTTGAATCGGGTAAGATTTTGGGAATTATAACAAAATATGATGTTATGAAGTCTTTAAGATAACTACTTTAGGTATATCTTCCTTTTGTCCATCTTAAAGTTATCTATTAGTTTTTTTACAAAATCTACAATTTCAACTTCATCGAGTTCATCAAAGCTTATCCATTTAGCATCTTCAGCATCACTTCCAACCCTTAGTTCCCCTCCTACAACTTTTGCGAAAAAGTCTATTATTACATAATGAAATTTTATACCAGTGTTGTCCCTCACTATTTCCTCGCTAACACATGCAACATCTAAGGCTTCAATTTCTAACCCAGTTTCTTCAAAAATTTCTCTTTTTAAAGCGTCAATTAAAGACTCTCCAAGCTTAACGACGCCACCAGGTATTGACCATTTACCTTTATTTGGCTCGTTGGCTCTTTTAACTAACAAAACTTTATTATTTTTGACTATAAAGGCTCCTACGCCCACCAGGGGTTTTTTCGAATACTCTCGCATGCTAATTTATACGCAAGTTTTATCGCTCTAACATAACCTTCAACTGTTTGAGCTCTGCTTGTATCCACAATAACGAATGGCAATCCTGCAATTGGTGCGCCATGTTCCTTTCCATTTCCAAGATAACATAGCGTCCTGAATATTAGATTTCCTGTGATTCCGTCTGGTGCAATTATTATATCGGCATCTTTTATTGCATCCTCTATTAGTATTTCATAATGCGTGGCATTGAAGCCGTAGTCTTTCAGGTAATTTGCTAAAAATTCTGCTTCAATTATGCTATCGTTAACTTTTTTGCTCCTTCCTATGTCTGATTTTCTTCCTCCTGACAGTACTCCTATCTTACCATCCATTCCAAGTTTTTTGGCAAGCTTGACAGCTTCTTCGGCAATAAATATCTTTTCAGAAAGTATTTCACCCTCATCAACACCGACTGGGGCTAAGATGAACATTCTGTCTTTAGCCTCCAAAACAGCTAATCTTGCTATTGGAGAGTATTTTTCTTTCAGCAATTTAATCATCTTTGACGCTCTTGCAGTTCCTCTAAGTATTGCATCAACCCTATTTTTCTCAATCATCTCAATTAACTCTTTTTCAGTATTCTCTCCTTTGTCTATAACCATTATTTCTGCGTTTAGCTTATCTTTTATCTTATCTCTCGCTTTGTAGATCTTCTCATCATAACCTTCTCTCTCTTTATAAACTCCGATTGCGATCCTTACGTCTAAATCAATACCTTTAAGCATCATGTCATCATCTTAAGTATCTGTAATATTTTACCTTCTATTCCTTCAAATACGTACTCTATTGCAATGGCAGCGAGAAATATTGCCATTAGTCTCGAAATTATGTTTGCCCCACTTCCGCCTAGGATGTTTAGCAGCTTATCGCTGTAAACATGGGTAAGCCTTACGATGATGTAAACAACAACTATGCTAAGTAATACGGCAATCTTCGCAATCAGATCAAAAGCTTGAGAGTATAAAACGATTGCAGCTGTAATTGCACCTGGACCACTGTAAAGTGGTAAAGCTATTGGAAAAACGGCCAACGATTCTGCATCAATATCAGAATCTTGAATGTACGATTTTTTCCTACTACCTCCAAGCAGTATATCAACAGAAATTACAAAAAGCAGAATTCCTCCAGCAATCCTTAAACCATCGAGAGAGATGTGGAAAAACTCTAAAACTGTTTTTCCAGTTATAGCAACAAAGATTAGGAGTGTTGCTGCAATGAGCGTAGACTTCTTTGATACTTTATCCCTCAATTTCGAGTCCAAACCTTCTGTAAATGCTATAAACATCGGTATATTTCCGGGAGGGTCTATGATTACGAACATCGTTGTTAAGGATGCGAAAAAAAAGCTTATGTAAGGATTGACGTCCATTTCAAATCGCCTCTCTAAATTCTTCTAAGGCTTTTTTAACATTTTTTAACAATGCTACTGCAACTTCTTGGCTTGGAAAGCTAAACAACCCACAATCAGGTCCAGTATAGGCAATTCTATCTTCAAACTTATTGTAAGCGTTTTCGATTCTTTTTTTAATCGTTTCAACATTCTCAATTTCCTCAATAGCCTTAACAATTATATTTCGATCTTTCCAGGCGTTAACGTTATGCTTAGCGTTGAATTCTGCTATTATTCCATCTATGTCGCTCCTCGCAACCCCTATTCTAATTTTTTTATCGTAACTTTCCAAATCATCTAAGTCAACTAAGTCTATAGCATTCTTATCCTTTGCAGCTTCAATTCCTATGATGTCTATGCCTTCAATATCCAATAAATTTGTGTAATACAGAGGTGAGTGAAGGTGAATTTGAACATCAACATCAAAATTGAAGTTACCAAAAGCAATACTGATTTGTTCCTGCGTTGGTTGCAGTTCTGGAGACAACCCCAAGCTTGGTTCGTCTATGCTAATGCATTTTACATTGCTATGTTTAACAGCATTTTCAATAAACCTTGAAATTGACTTTGATAAGTTTGTTAAAATATCATCATAAATCACGCTACCAAATTCTTTGTAATACAGCTCAAATGGGCCTGTAACGCAGACTCTAACAACATCGCATTCAATTTTTTCAACAGCTTCCAATTCTTTTATAACAGCATATTTTTTTGATATTAAATAAGCTTCATCCTGATAGTTAGGATTTCTTATTAAACTCATGAACTGCTCAATCATATCTCGAAATTGAGGATAATTTGGACATTCAACACCGCTGTTAACTTTCATCAAAAAAGCCCTCTGCACCATCTCTTCATACTCCTTCGTTTCCAAGTTTTTTTCAACCCATTCCCTTGTAATACCTTCTGGCAGCGGAAAGCTCCCTATGTCGTCAAAAATCATGTGCTTAAAATGGAGCAAAAACTTAAATCTTTTTCTGTCAATCAAATTCCAAATCAAATTCTAAATTGATATTTATTTTCTTGCTCAAAAGAGCCCTACATTTTTGGCAGTACTTCCAGTCTTTAAAATCAGTGTCAAAAATTGAATTTGAAAAGTACATTACGCAACGCTTGTTTTCACAATGTTTCAAACCAAAAACATGTCCAAACTCATGCATAGCTTCTTTTAAACTTCTCAACTTGAATAGTCCATCATCTTTTTGCCCATAAAGCTCAGGCTTTAGCCTATACAAAGATATAATTGCTCTCTTCCCATTCAACTCAGCTTCTCCAAAAATGAAGTTTAAATTGTTAGCATACATATCATGCTCGGTAATTCCAAGTGTTATGTTATTTGAAGGCAATCTAAAAAGAATGCAGGTTGAAAAATACTGCCTTCTAAGTTTATTGTAGCATTCTTTTGGAATTTCAATTGGATTTAGCATTTTAACTTTACCAAAAACTTTGGACAAAGTTTTCTCCAAAAATTTTAGCACACTACTATTTACAAAACCCAGTGGTTGAATTGTGATCATAATCAACAATCACTTCATCTCAATAAATTTTTTATCTTGAAATCTGAAACTTTCCATGCTTAAAACGCATAAAATAGCCTCTAAGAATTTGGTTGGAGAAGTTGTTGAATTAAAAGAAAATGAATCGGTAGTTAGGCTTAAAACGATAAAAGAAATGGCTGTTGATGAAAAGGGATTAATTCATGGTGGATTTACATTTGGTTTGGCTGACTTAGCAGCGATGGTTGCAGTAAACCATCCAAACGTCGTTTTGGGAAAGGCAGAAGTAAAGTTCACGAATCCAGTAAAGGTTGGGGATGAAGTATTTGCCTATGCAAAGGTTGTAAAAGATGAGGGAAGGAAAAAGATCGTTCATGCTATAGCAAAAGTTGATGATAAAGTCGTTTTGGAAGGGGATTTTTATTGCTACGTTTTGGACAAGCACGTTTTAGATTAAGATTAAGATTTTCTATCAATATTTTTCTTTATTTGGTTTTATTTTCCTAATTAGAATTACATATAAAGTTTTTAAAATTCTTTTCTATAAAATTCTCATAGCAATTCTTTCAATTCCTCTTTAGTTATACCTGCTTGCTTCAAAATTTCAAGCAATGTTCCTTTTGGTAAATCCCGTTTATGAAAAGGGACAACAACTCTTCTTTTTGTTTCTGGGTGATAATAAACATGGTGGCTTCCTTTAACTCTATATCCAATACAAATCCTTTCCTTTTAAGAACCTTGATAACCTTTTCAGATGTGAGTGATGGAAGCTTAGGCATGAGTCTCTATAGTTAATGTATATTCCAAGGTTCCTTCTTCCGTTGGTATCTCTTCACCATGTTCTCGTAGGCTCTCTATATACAGTTCTATGGCTTCTTTTGCCATCTCTATTGCTTCTTCTATTGTTTCACCATATGTAATACATCCCGGGAGGGATGGAACTATTACTGTGTAGCCCCCCTCTGGCTCTTTTCTAAGCAAGATTCGATAACTTAACCTCACATTAATCACCTCATCATTTTGTTAAAATTAGATGCTTTTAATCTTTTCTTCCAAATTGTTTAATAGTAAATATCTTTATTTTATCTTTAACGCCTGTATCCTTGGCTATTTTTTCAAAGATTTAGCATCATCTGATCTCAAATTTCCTAATGTCTTTACATCTCATTTTTAGTGCTGTATTACGGATTTTTAATTTCTTTGCTCTCTTTACTTAATTTTATCACCTCGTAAATCTTAATTTTTATTTTTTCGAATATAAATTTCGAATAAGGCAATTTCACTTAACAGTTTGCAGATATTTGAAGTTCTAAGCATAGCGATGATTAAGGCTAAGCAAAGCAGTATGTCTGCTGTTATATGTCGCGTAATTTTTGATTATTGTCAATTCAAAGTTTCTTCTAAGTAGTTATAGTTGCCAAGAAGTCTAAAATCAAAAATGCTCGAATTACATTATCAATTCTTCCATATCTCAAAATTTCGCCATGCATAATTTTGTGACGATTGAAAGTAAACGGAGTTTTTAAAGGTTTTCCTGGTTGCGAGTTTTGAAAAAGAATATTAATAAAAATGTCATTTGCTAAATCAAGTAATTCTTGACCCTGTGTTTGACCTTTAAACCATTCTTTCCACTTTTTGTTCCAAAAAGATAGTCCATTACGATCCATGAATTCAATTCTAATGCCATCGATTTGAGCGATTAATACCGGGAGTACAATGTTTGATGGATTATATTTATTATTTGCATTTTTCATCACAGCAATACAATCTCTAAATATTTTCATTCTTGGTTTAAATAAACTGTTTGTTTTCCAGCTATTTACAAGTATTTCCAAATTCTCAAAGTTATTTGAGGTAAAATACTCGATAAACAACCTGTTTATTGCACCACGCTGGTTACCATTTCTCCTACCAACTTTTACTATCTCAAATACAAAACTTAACGGCATGGAGGGTGATACAAACCACTTATATTTTCTTAAAACCTGAATTGCCTCTTCTTTGGCAATTTTATATTTTTCTTGAAATGCATGCCAAAAAGTTTTGTAAGAATTAAATATTGCCCTATTTTGTTCAACCCATCTTTGCCAAAAATTTATCTGAGGAATTAAAGTTTCAGATAAAATCCAAGCGATTGACTGATATTGCTCAACCACTGGTTTTAAAGATTCCAGAATCTGTGAATGTTGTTTTCTAATCTGTTCAGTAATCTTGGAGATTCCTTTTATTGATTCTGCAAAATATGTAGTCGAAGTTAAAAAATCTGTATATTGTTTATTGAAGTTCTCGAAAATTTGTTTAGTTGATTCAATCATAGGCTCGAGATTGGCTTGTAAATCCATAGACAATTTACGATGATACGTTATAATTGCCTCTTTAAAATTAGTAAAGAATTCCTCTTCAGTCGTTTCTTTGAAATACTTGAAGATATTCTGTTCGTGTCTCACAAAATCTTTTGCAATTTTTATTAATTCAGAATCAGGAATTCTGCTAAACTCAAAAACTGATATTTTTGGTAGTATTATCTGGTGATGTAGTACCTTAACGGTAAATTCCCTGTCATCTTTTACTTTATCCAGAAGTTTAATAAATGATTGCAGATCACCAATTGAGATACGCTTGAGCTCCATCTCACCAAATAATTTTGATTTACTTTTGTAGTTTGGGTAATTCAATTTGAAAGAAGCAGTTTTGACCTTTTCCTTTTCTGATTTTTCAATCTGTGAGTTCATCGTCTTCACTCTCTACATGTCGTAAAACTATTAAAATTAAATTATTAAAATTATATTACGTTATATTGTTTGGCTTATATTGTTTGGCATATCCGAAGTTCCGAGCGATGCGAGGAATTTGGACGAAGCGTTAGAGATGTCGGGTATGCACCTGTTATACGCCGTCGCCTCATGATGTACACTCCCAACATTTATTGAAAATTATAATGGTCTACCTTTTTTCCAAAGCTTTTCAAATAGCAATGCCATAGCTTTTATTATAGGGTACTCCTTAGAACCATGATAAAACTTCATCCAATACTCATAAGATTCTCCTTGTCGAGCTCTCCTCCGGGGTGTACGACGTCTTACTACTAGCGCTCTACACTCAGTTTCATCATCGGTATCTGTTATGCTCGCCTTTATAGGAGCACTCATTCCGTTAGGGTATTGTTTGAATTCGATTCCATATCTTTTCCCTTCTTGAATAGCAATGGCTTCAGGTGTATCAGTAAGTACTCGTATCCTGACCCCTCGATTGCGAAGATTTTTATAGACTTCAATGTCTTCTAAAAACCAACTCAAATCACCGGCGAATATGTCTATAGACCGTAGCGTTGGAATTGCAAAGCTCTGCGAGACAGTAGAACGGTCTTGGCGAGATACTACGATACCCTCAAGCTCTCTTAGCTTCTGATGTAGTATAACTCCAAGTGATATCACTCCAAAAATTCCTACTACGAGAGCTATGTATGGAATATAGTCTGGGTGGGGTAATATTATTTCCTTCACGAACGCCCATACTGTAAACCCAGTAATGGAACAAAAAGTGGCGATCCAAACTATGGTAATAGTTAACCTCCGCATAAACAAGCACCCCCTTGTGTAGGCGATGGCGCATAACACCAATTTCCTGAAAATATTTCGGGAAACTTCATTATTTATGATACTAAGCAAAATATTTAATTTTTCCTTCTTATGTTTACTTTACTCTTACTTTATTATTACTTAAAAACAGTTTTGTAACTTGGGTTGATCTAAAAATTTCCAACAACCAAAACTGACAAATAATTTTAAAACTAATTTTGCTCGATGGAATATGAATACATATTCGAGGAAGTAGTTGTAAAAGAAACATCATCACCGATTTTCACGCTAAATGGGGAGGAAATAGACATATGGAGTGATGAATATTCAAATTATCATTCTAAAAGCATCGCAGATTACGTCAAAGAAAAGCTCATAGAATTTGAAAAGGCTGGAGTTGATCCATTCAGCGAAATAGTTGGCAAAGACGTTGAGAAAGAAATGGTAAAGAATGCATTGATGAGTGGTTCAAACATCCTGTTTAAAGGCAGGAAGGGCTATGGAAAAACAACGTTCTCAAAATCGTTGGTCAAGCTTCTGCCCGAAAAGTTGTTGGCAATAAAAGGTTGTAAGATTCACGACGATCCTACCAAGCCTACGTGCTTTTCATGCAAGAAGAAATTGCTTGAGCAAGACAAAATCGAACTAACTTGGGTTCCGAGGAAGTGGATAAGGATTGCTGGAGATCCAATGATGACTACAAGACAACTAATTGGCGGAATAAGCATTCAGAAGATAAAGGAAGGCTACGACTTGGATCATCCTGAAGTTTTCACCCCAGGAAGAATTTTGAAAGCCCACAGAGGTATTGCTTACTTTGATGAACTGGGTGCAATACCGTCAGCATTACAAACATTACTGCATGAACTACTTGAAGAAAGGCAAATCACAACTCCAGAGGGCGACATAATCCCAATTAAGATCGATACACTGTTTATAGCCTCAACCAATCCGGCAAATTACAAAGGCACTGCAGACATAAAAGAGCCTTTGATGGATAGGGTTGAGGAAATACCGATAGGCCCTCCAGAATCGCTTGATGAAGAAATAGAAATTGGATTGAGAAACATGAGCTTAAAAGAAGGAGCTTTGTTACCAATCTGGCATCTAAAGATTCTTGCTCGAGCTGTTAGATATGCTAGAAACAAGCATGAATGCAGAATAGCGAGTAGAATAGAGCTTGAACCATCTTGTAGGGCAACAATAAAACTCTTTGATCATTTAAGGGCATCAGCCACAAGAAAGGGGCATAAAGCGGCGATGTTAGAAGATTATGGCAGCAAATACGAAATTTTCAAGCTTGGAATGAGGAGCAGAATGGAGTTGGATTATGAAGACGACATCACAAAGGATGAGGTGATTGAAAAGTTGGCTGAAGAGGCGATAAACAGGACGTGCACCGAAATTTATTCTGCAATTCCAACGGACAACTTTGGAAGTTTGATTGAAGAATTGGCAATAATATGCGAGAACCCAATTAAAGTTGGAGAGAATGGAATAAATTACAAAGAATACCGCAATCTATGGGATATGCTGTTAATGCTCTCAAAAACACCTGAAGAGCTGGATTCGGCATTCGAAATATTGCTTGAGTCTATCTGGAGATGCACTGGAGTAATTGAGAAAGTATCTGGAAAGTACGTTTATACCGCTTATGACCGCTAAACCCGAATGCAGGCTTTGTAGAAAAGAGGAAGGTTTAGATGATGAGTTTGCGAGGGATTTGTTATATTCAATCTTCAACCCTTATCATCGCGACGTTGGCAAATTTGATCCTTCGGACATTATAAAAAAGCACGTAAGCGATGAAGAATTAAAAGATAATTATGACTTGTTTTCAAGTTTATTCAACGATTTAATAAGAAATTTTGGTTATATAAACTCTTTCTGGATTGACAAACTTGAAGCATATAAGGACGCGAGAAAGAGAGCTTGGGAGGAGATCAAGGAGATGTTAAAAAATGAAGAACTTAGCAGAGATGAAGTTGGATTAAACGATCTAATTGACCACTTTTATGAAGAAATCTTGGAAGATTTGATTAAAGAGGGCTATATTGAAGGAGTTATTAAAAGAATACATAAAAAAATTATCGTTTACAGCAATCAAGCAGAAAGAGTTTTAGCGGAGAAAGTTTTGCAGCTAAGCTTGCAAGATTTGAGCAACAAAAACTTTGGAGAGCATGAGACAGAAAAACATGGAATTTCAATATATCCGAGTGAAAAAATTGTTGAATTCGATTCATTTATTCACACTTTTGATCTCATAGACATTCAGGAAAGCCTAGTAAAAAGCGCTTTAAAGGGAGAAATAGATTTTGATGAGAAAAATATGGTTGCAAGACAGCCAAAGCATACAGAAAAGTGCGTTTATGTCATGCTTATCGATGTCAGCGATTCTATGAGGGGGAAGAAGATTATAGGGGCTATAGAGGCTGCTTTAGCTTTAAAAAAGGTTATAAGGAAAAAGAATTACGATGATCTGCATATTATTGCATTTAACCACCAATTGAAAGAAATAGGCGAGGGAGACATTCTAAATTTAAACGCAAGGGGCAGAACTGACATCGGCTTAGCTTTAAGAAAAGCTAAGGAGATTTTGAAAAATGCTGATGGAAGTGGTATAGTTTTCTTGATTACCGATGGAGAGCCGACTTCAAGCTACAATCCACATCTAACACCATGGAAAGTTGCCCTAAAGGAGGCTGAAAGTCTTAGAAGTGTTGACGCTACCTTAGCAATAATAATGCTTGGAAGAGAACAAAGGTTCTTGGAATTGTGCAATAAAATGGCGAAGTTAAACAGAAAATCTTGCATATTTTTCTTCAACAATCCTTTAAATCTGAAAAGTTTCTTCGTCAGGAGCTACTTGGGAAAGAGGTAGTTTGTAGCTGAGCCAAAATCCTTTCGGCAATCTTTTTACCAATTAATGCTGGTAACCTGTTTTTGTTCTTTATTAAATCTTCTACGCTTTTTATTCCATAATTGTAAAGTTTTCTTGCTCTAATTCTACCAATTCCCTTTAATTCAACCAATTCTACCAATTCATTCTTCACACCGTGCTTTATTCTTATAACCAACTTTGACAAAAATGTTGCTTTGTCATGGTTGAAAAACTGGGCTATTCTTGTTAAGGAATGAGCTAACCATTCAGCAGTTTCCAAAATCCTTCGCAAATCTCCTGGAGCTATGCTGTATTTTTCGCAAATTGAGTTCTCGTCAACCTCGTTAATCCAATCTTTTAGGAATAGAGCCGTCTTCATTTCAGACAAAAACCAGTCATAGTCAATAGAGTATTCTGCTGGAATGTATGCTAACTTGTCCTTAATCTTATCAACCTCTTCCTCAATCCAAGAATCTGACTTTCTCAGATAAAGTCTCTCCATGTCTGGAGTTCGGCAAATTAGATGTAATGCTGAGATTTCATTAGTTATGTCATTCAAACCTTGGCTAAGGATAAAACCCGTTAGTGGATCGATGTAAAGCCTAGATACAAGCTTCCCAAATTCTGTAGATTTTAAGTTATCGCCATATCCAATCATTCCCCATTCATCAAGCTGCAGTAGTATTTTTTCCAGCTCATACCTTACCGAGATTTCATTTTGATGGAAAAAGAACGTTTGGCTGAAGAATTCCTCCAAAGCATCTATTGAGTTTGCAAAGCCCTCGGAAATTAATGATAAGCTGTGAAATCTAAGATGGTTCTCAGCTCCAAGCTTTGACACTATTTTTTCCGCACTGCCAAAAACGTATCTCTCAACTAAATTTTTTTTCTCTCGCTCATTTTTTGCAATAAGTATCGCCTCACCTCTGTCATCTAATCCAGGTCTACCAGCTCTTCCAGCCATCTGCTTGTATTCTAAAACTTTTATCGGCTTTGAATAACCATCGTATCTCCTATAGCTTTTTATTATAACTCTCCTCGCTGGCAAGTTTACACCTGCAGCAAGGGTTGGTGTTGCCACAACAACCTTAATTTTTCCATCTTTAAATCCTTTTTCAACGATTCTCCTTTGAGAATTTAGTAATCCAGCATGATGGAATGCAGAACCATTTGCTATGCATTCGGAAAGTTTTTGACTCATCTTACTATCATTTTCGTCTAAGACAGCTTTAGACAATTCAAAGTTTGATTCTATAAATTTTTGTGTTACCGATGTTAGTCTTAAAGCAGTAGCCTCTGCATTTTTTCTTGTAGAGTCAAAGATTAAAACTTGCCCACCATCATTTAAACAATCGTAAACTAACGCTTCCAAGCTATTTTGCATATTTAAAGTTTCAACAACTCCATCTTTGTAAAGTTCAAGCTTACCTTTACAAAAAACACCTTCATAAAGCGGTGTGGGACGCCAATCGCTCTTTACAAGTTTTGCATTCAACCATTCAGCAATCTCATCTGCGTTTGGTATTGTTGCAGATAGTGCGATTATTCTGAGCTTCCTATTGATTCTTCTAAGCTTTGTTATTAGTATTTCCAAAACTGCCCCCCTCTTAGCTGAATCGAGCAAGTGAATTTCATCAACAACCAAGCAGCTTATCTTGTTAATCCATTCAGCTTTGTTTCTTATCAAAGAATCTGCTTTTTCGCTTGTTGTAACAATTATATCTTTGTTGCCCAACCACTCATCTTTCGATTCATAATCTCCCATTGATAATCCAATTTCAACCCCCAAACTTTCCCATTTCCTAAATTCCTCAAATTTCTCCATCGCCAAAGCTCTTAATGGAACAATGTAAAGGCATTTGCCACCGTAGGCAACTTCCCTGAGCATAACCAATTCAGCTATCAGTGTTTTACCACTTGCAGTTGGAATTGCAACAACCATATTACTTTCAAACAATCCATTCTTTATAGCCTCAACTTGTGGAGGGAAAAGCTTCTCTATACCATTACTTTTCAAAATATCGATCGAATACTTTGGTATGTATCCTCTCAGTTCATCAATTTCCACAGTTGAAATTTTGCTTTACGCTATTTAAATTTTCGACACAAAAATTAAATTTGTTGAAGTTTAATTTAAATAATGACAAAGCGCCTCGTTATTAAAGATATTGAGAAATGCGTAGGTTGTAGCCTTTGCATGTATGCGTGCAGTAGAAAGTTTACAAAAAAAGCTGAAATAGGCGTAGATTCATCGGGCATTCTTGCTGTAAGCCTTAGTGGATTTGAACGAGGTGCAACGGTAATTTTCTGTAGAGCGTGTTTTGACCCTCCATGCGTTCAAGTCTGTCCAACAAATGCGTTAAAGCCAAGGAAGGGTGGAGGAGTTATTTTTGTGGAAGATTCATGCATAGCTTGTGGAAATTGCATAGAAGCTTGCACAATTGGGGCTATTTTTAGAAGGAGAGATGGGAAACCAGCGGTATGCATTCATTGCGGTTATTGTGTAAACTACTGCCCACACGATGTTTTAGCCTTTCAGGAGGTTGAAGTATGAATGTTCTCTATATTGATTTGTCAAAATACAGGTATGAAATTGTAAATCGCAAAGATCTCTTTGAAGAATGGATCGGTGGGGTTGGTGTTGGTATCCAGCTTTTAAAAGAGGAATTGAATCCTAATGCAGATCCTTTAAGCGAGGAAAACGTAATTGTCTTTGCTATTGGCCCATTCACTCCAGCATATCCTTTAGCATCTAAAACAGTTGCATTATTTAAAAGTCCTCTTACAGGAAACCTTGGCGAGTCGCATGCTGGCGGTAGAACGGCAACTTCCATAGCAAATGCAGGGTATGGGGCGATAGTTATCAAAGGTAGGAGTAAAAAGCCGATATACATAGTCGTTGAAAACGATAAGGTGCATTTTAGAGATGCAAGAGTTCTTTGGGGGATTGAAGATTCGTTAATCGTTGGAAGGATCATAGCAGAAAAGGAGAAAGGACGAGGAATTAGGACTGTGATGCGAATTGGTGGTGGGGGAGAGAAACTTGTTAGATACGCTTGCGTTACAACCGAAACATACAGACATTTTGGAAGATTGGGCTTGGGAGCTGTTTTTGGCAGTAAAAACTTAAAGGCGTTGGTTATTATTGGAAAAAGGAGCTATTCGCCAAAAGATAAGAAAAGCTATAAGAAAATTTACGATAAAATCTACAAAATAAGCCTTGAGTCGGATGCTATGCAGAAATACCATTTAATTGGAACGGCTGTTAACATCTTACCTCTCAATGAGCTTAAAAGTTTGCCAACAAAGAACCTTAAGTCAACTAGGTTTGAAGGGGCTGAAGAAATTAGTGGTGAAAGTTTTGCAGCCTACAACTTGGGAAGAAGGATTGCATGTAATCATTGTCCAATAGCTTGCATACATATAGCGGCTTTAAGAGTTCCATATGAAGGAGAGAGATACTTCTATAAGACAATAATGATCTCCTACGATTACGAATTAATTTATTCCTTAGGCTCTATGCTCGGCATACATTCGAGGGAGGGATTGCTAAGGCTAATACATAAGGTTGAAGCTTACGGCTTAGATGCCATCAGCACAGGCGTCTGTTTAGCATGGGCTACTGAAGCTTTGGAGAAGAAGTTAATTTCTGAGAAGGAAACAATTGTAAAGCTGTTGTTTGGAGATTATGAGGCTTATTTAAAGGCGATTGATTACTTGGTTAGGCAACCAAATGATTTTTACAAAACACTTGCTAAGGGAGTTGAAAAAGCCTCACAAGTTTATGGGGGCAAGGAATTTGCGTTGGCGTTTGGTGGTAATGAAATGCCTGGCTACCATACAGGTTATGCAGCACATTTGGGATATTTAATCGGTTTAAGGCATAGTCATTTGGATAGTGGTGGTTATTCGATTGACCAGAAAATTGGGGAGGCTAAACCCAAGGAGATCATTGACAAGTTAATTGAAGAGGAGAAATGGAGGCAAGTACTTTCAAGCTTAGTTGTATGCTTCTTTGCAAGGAAGGTTTACACACCTGAAGTAATTGTTGAGGCTTTTAAACCTCTAGGCATAGAAATTGATGAAAATAGACTTTTTGAATTGGGCAGCAAAATTTACGCTGAAAAGTTAAGATTGAAAGTAAAAATGGGATTTAACATCAATTCTTTGAGGATACCGAAAAGAATACTTGAAACAGAAACATTGCACGGAAAGCTTGACAAGAAGTTCTTTGATGAGGCTTTAAGCTATTATTCAAAAATTGTTAAGGAATTAATTTAAATTTTTTATTCTAACACTGCATGTTTAGCTTCTAAATCTTTCTCAGTCAGATGTTTGATTTCCATTAATTCTGCGACAATTGCATCCAAGAATATCATCGCTGTCAATTCAAACATTGTTCCTAAGGGAGCAATTTCCGCGATTTCATCATTCCTTTCAGTTTTTACCTTTCCTTTTAACAAGACAATAACGTCACTCATCTTTGCAAGTGTAGAATTCTTGTTGTTTGTTACAGCTACCAACTTTGAATTTGCTATTTCCTTGGCTTTTTTGCTAATATTAACAACTGAAGTAGTTTCTCCAGAGCCTGAAATGGCTATTAAAACATCATTATTGCCAATTCTTGGAGTAACAGTTTCGCCAACAACGTAAACCCTGTATCCAAGGTGCATTAATCGCATAGCAAATGCTTTAGCAATAAAACCACTCCTTCCAGCACCAACAACAAAAATTGAGTTGGAATTTTCAATTACATCGATCATCTGTTCAACTTGCCTCAGATCAACTTCTCTTTGTAACATTTTAACTTGTTCCTCTATTTTTTGGAGGAACTTAATAAACCTTCTTCCTATTAGCATTTCTGATTTATCTATACCTTCTAGGAATTTAAAACTTGCTTTTATGATCGACACCTCCTTTAAACGCTATTTGGCTATTAAATTCATAGCAGCTTTCTTAGCATCCTCCATTATTTTACCCTCATCCTCTACTTCCCCATTTTCCATTACAATTTTACCATCTACTATTACTGTGTCAACGCAATCGCCCTTGGCTGAGTAAACGATATCGCTAATCAAATCGTGTCCTGGTTTTAAATATGGCTTCCTTAAATCAATAATTACCAAGTCAGCCAAATAATCTGGATTTATCAATCCAGCTTTTATTCCCAAAGCTTTAGCTCCATTAATTGTAGCCATTTCAAAAATTTCCTTAGAATTTAAAACTGTTGGATCGTTGTAATGATATTTCTGCAATAGAGCAGCGAATTTCATCTCCTCAAACATGTCAAGATTGTTGTTACTCGCAGCGCTGTCCGTTCCTAAACAAACGTTTAAGCCATGCTTTTTCATCAAAGCATAGTTTAACGCATTTCCTACGCATAACTTCATGTTGCTTGTTGGACAATGAACGACATTAACATTTTTTTCTGCCATAAGTTTTATTTCCTCCTCATTTAACCACACAGAATGTGCTGCCGTCAATCTTGGATTTAAGAATCCAATTTCATTCAATAACTCTACAACTCCCTTACCGTGCTTACCTTTAAACTTTCTAATCTCCTCCTCCGTTTCTGCTAAGTGGAAATGGATTAATGCATCGTATTTATTGGCCAATTCAATTGACGCTTTTAATCCATCTATGCTAACAGTATATGGAGCATGGGGTCCAATTGCTGGTATAACGTTCTTAAATTCCTTTAATTTTCTCAGATCATGCTCAATTCTTTTTAATCTTTCTTTCAACACATTTGCATCAAAGAAGTCGATGAAAGCTGATGAAATGCAAGCTCTAATTCCAATTTCTTCGACTGCCTTAGCAATTGCTTCAACCTCGAAATACATGTCGTTGAAAGTCGTCGTTCCAGACTTTATCATCTCAAGGCAAGCAAGCTTTGTTCCATAGTAAATGTCTTTCGCTTTTAGCTTCTCTTCCAAGGGCCATATTTTGTTTTTTAACCACTCCATTAAAGGCATGTCGTCAGCGTAGCTTCTGAACAAGACCATTGCAGCATGTGTGTGCATGTTAATCAATCCAGGAATCAAAGCTTTGTTCTTCCCATCGATAACAACATCGTGCTTTGAGTTTTTTACCTCTCCAACCTCAACGATTTTGTTTTCCTCGATGTAAACGTCTCCCTGAACGTTCTTATTAACATCGACAATTTTAATATTTTTTATTAATATACTCATCCCATATCACCCTTACAGCCTTTCCAACAACATCTAAGCATAAATCTGCATTCTCCTTCGCCTTTCTCCTTATCTCTTCATAGTCTATTGTAACATCTTTAATGCCGTGAGCATAGTTATCCATTGTGCAAACAACTGCATATTCCAATTTTAGCTCCTTTGCAACAGTTGCTTCTGAAGCTGCTGTCATTCCAACGCAGTCAGCCCATTCTTTTATAACTCTAATCTCAGCCTTGGTTTCCAACCTCGGTCCTCGGGTTTGGAAATAAACCCCCTTATCAATCAAATTTGGAACGTTCTTTCCTGCAATTATCAAAGCCTTTCTAACGTTTTCGCTAAATCCAGGAGTTACGTGTACTAGTTTATCATTGTAAACAGTTGTACCGCTGTAAAAATCTATGTAGTCATCGGGAACAATCAATGCTGGAAGTTCAATTTCTTCTCTCAAGCAACCAACTGATCCCATGCCTACTACGTACTTTACACCTAACTTTTTAAAAGCGTAGAAGTTTGCTGCATGATTTATTCTGTGTGGTGGTCTGTCTTGCTTTTTTCCATGCCTTTGAATTAGAACAATTTCTATTCCATCTATTAAACCTAAATCAACCTCTGCAATGCCATATGGAGTTTCTACAACTTTTTCTTTTACATCATGCAAAACATCGATTTCTAAAATGTGGGTTCCGCCAATTATTCCAATCAAGGCTTTAACCTCCAAAGCGTTTTGCCATTTTTAATTACTTTTTCTATTAAGCCTCTTCTTTGCATTATTTCTAAAACCTCCTTAAATCTGTTTGGTTGTGCGATTTCCAAGTAAATTGGATTTATTTCGAACTGCTTGTAAATTTCCCATTTTATATCCCATTCACTCCATAATTCCTTGCTTTTCATAACCTTCAACGTTATGTCGGTCACATCTTCAACAAAATTCCATGGGAAAATTACCCAAGCGAACTCTTCCATGTATTCCCCAAAATAGTCTGGTATGAACTTAGAAGTTGATAAAAGTTGTAAAGCTGCTGTTTTCACAATTTTCGGATTAAATCTCATAATATGTTTTTTTGCAGTGTTCAAGCTTAGTCCAGTATTTACCAAATCATCGACGATTAAAATCCTTTTATTTTTAACAGCTTCACTTGGAATTGAATACTTTATCTCAACACTCCTTTCATCAACCCCAGTGTAATGAATTATATTTAGGCTCATCAAATCATCAATATTTAGCAAATCACATAGAACTCTTGCAGCAAACCACCCCCCTTTGGCTAATGCAACGATGATGTCAGCTTCAAATTCGTCCTCTACAATTTGTTCAGCAACTTTTCTGCACAAGCTATCCATGTACTCCCAGGTTGTAACAACGCATTTCAAGCTATCACCTAACTTTTTGAAACTTAACTAAACAACTAAAAAAGGGTTTTGGAAATGAAAAATGTTAACTTTCTAGTGCTTTTACATCTAAAAGTGAGACTTAGGGATGTTTTAATAAAAATGCTCGGAGAGATGGGGATTGATACGATAGGAACAAATATATCTAAGATAATTAGAAGCGATGATCCAATTCAAAAGATGGCAGTTTATTTAGCATGTAAAAAGGGAAATATTTGCGTTTCAAATAAAAAATTGAAATATTCCTTTGATTTAAATGGCAGACTTATTAAAGCTGTTCCAAAAGCTTACTTTGGAAAATGCGATAATACAATTTTAACTTCTGAAGAATTTTTAAAGGCTGTTGAAAAGCTTGAGTTTCCATACATTGCTATAGACTGCTCCTTTTTTAATCTGCATTCTGAGAGGGAGAAGAAGAGTTTGTTTGTACAAATAAGAGAAACTTTAAACATTGTAAGAAAGTTTATGTGGGATGGAAGGTTAATTGTAACTTACAAATGCGGTATTGGTAAATATTATCCGTCTGTGGCTGACTTTGTTAAAGAGAATAATTTAAAGAAAATAATTCTACTTGATCCAAATGCTGAGGGTATTTTTGATGGTAAAAAAGCCGATTGCTATATTATAGGTGGAATTGTTGATAAGAGTGGAAATAAAAAAGGTTTAACAACAAGGATTGGAGAAATTTTGCAAAGAGAAGGAATAAAATTTGAATCAAAAAAGATTGTGCTTAAAGGAGACATTTCAGGTGTTCCAGATAGATTAAACGCGATCACTGAAATAATTCTTCGGGTAGTTTTGGATGGTGAAGAAATAGAAGATGCAATTAGAAAAGTGCAATCCCCAATATTTGCGCGTAGGAGACTTGCTAAGGAGTTACCTAAGCTTGCTATAAGAGTTAGTGTTAAAAGTAAAACCTTTAGATTAGTTTGTAAGGACGATTTTAAGAAATTTGATTGGTTAAACTTGAGAAAAGAAGATTTTTACAAAGTCTGCCAACAAACTGGGCATATAGTTGTGTCAAGAGAAGTTATGGAAGAGATTCAAAAGTGTAGATGGGATGCTATTAAGCGCAGATACGTTTTAGCTTTAAAATAAATAAAAAGCGAGTTACAAGTCTTAATGCATTCCTTGTCTGTATAAACTTCTCGTAACCTCAATTTCAAAACCTTTTTAAATTAATCTTTCAAAATTTTAAAAGTCTAATTCATCTCCCCTAAACACAGGCCCATCTGCGCAGACCCTTAATCCGTTTTCCATAACGCATGAACCACAAACCCCAATTCCACAGCGCATGTAATTTTCCATGGAAAACTCTGTTTTATTTAACACATCAAAGTCTTCAAAGTGTTTATATAATGCTTTAAGCATTTCCTTTGGACCGCAACAATAAATTTTGGAATAGCTATCAATGTCCTCTTTTTTAACTAAGTCTAAAACTGTACCTTTAATTCCTTCTGATCCATCTTCAGTGACTATTACGACGTTTTCAAATCTGCTTTTCCATATCAACTCTTCCTGCGTTTTGGCTCCGTAAATGACTTTAATTGACTTACATCTCGTTTTTAAGTAGTCATGCAGGTAAAATAATGGTGCAGCGCCTATGCCTCCAGCGATTAAAAGTGCCCTATCACTTGTTGGAGTGAAAGGTCTTCCAAAAGGTCCTCTAATTCCTAAAAGCTCTCCAGTTTGTATGTTTATCAAAGCTCTAGTTGTCTCTCCAACAGCTTTAACTGTAACTGAATTTGGTGATGACAAGCTTAACGGAATCTCCTCATATCCAAAAACGTTTACCATAATAAACTGGCCAGGATAAGATTTTAGGTAAGAGTCGAAAAATATTGTTGAAAAGTTCTCATTGTACTTTATAACTTTCTCAACTCTAACGCTGAACATCAGCCATCTTTTTCTCTCCAATTTAAAATTTTTTTGTATCTTTTTTACACTTTCTCTTTAATTCTGCTATCATTTTTCAAGCTTGTTTATCTCATTTTTGATTGCCAAACTACATCAAATGAATTTGTCAAATCAATTACCAATGCAAGAGTATCAACAACAAAGTTTCATGAGGAAAATTGGATAAAAAATTAAAAAATTTATGGTAATTCCTTGTCTTCAGCAAGTCTATTGTAAATCATCTTTGCAAGTCTTGCAACTTCTTTTGCATTATTTTTTCCACCAGGTATTGCTCTTGTTAAATACGCTCCATTTTCAGCTTTTTTAGCTGCTTCATTCTCGTCCATTCCAAGAATTGCTGCCACCGCTGCAGGAATCGTGATGTTAATTATTGTATGGCCAATGTATTGCAGTTCCTGAGCCAAAACTGCTCCAGCAAACAAAGCTATGCTATAATCAGGATCATCCCTATTTTTGCCCTCAATGGCAAATTCAACAACTGCTTTGGCAGAGAGATTTTCAATGTGGTAAGTTTTACCATCAATTGTAACATCGTAAGAGATGTAAGAATCAAAACCCCAGAATTTCTTTGTAAAACCGTCAGTTCTTCTTGCTTGGGGCTTCAATTCAGTAAATTTCAATTCAATTTTCTTTCCAGTAAAGGCTGAGAGTATTGCTGATCCTCTCTTTTCAACGTAAGCTTTTCTCTCATCATCAAGGGTTCTTGCAACTTCTTCAACATCCTTTCCATCCTTGATCATTTCGTATGCTTTGGCAGCTCTTCTGTAAATTGCCTTGTCTCTCACATCTTCACTTGCCAGCATACACGCTCTCGTGATTGGTCCTCTTTTTACCTCCTCAGCCTTCCTCGTAATTGTGTTTAAGGCGCACAAAGCCATCTCTGGGTCAATGAAGGAATTCATCTTATAATTTCTTATCTCCTCTGCAACCTTGTATAAGTCGTTGTATTTCATCATTAGTCTCAAAGCTGGAACAACATCTCCACACAGATGTCCTAAAGGTGGATTTACTGGACCTCCAGAAAATCCGGCTCCAATGATTGGAGATTCTTCAAACCCAGCAAAGATCTCGTTTAACGCCATCGAACCTATTACTGATGGACCACCAATGTCCTTCAATATCAATCCGAAATCTCCAATAACTTTCGCAGTATCGAATTCTTCTCTTGTTCCTCTCACATGCAATTTTTTAGGCAGATTTGCAGCCTCAACAGCCCCTAAACCAGCTAAATAGGCTGAATCCACG
>JAGGXN010000033.1 GCA_021163065.1 Archaeoglobaceae archaeon
ATTGTGTCTGGAGTAAATGGTAATATTCGTGCCAAAGGCGAATATCTTCAAAAACCTTTTTGTCTGAAAACACTTTAGGAATTTCGTCTCTTAGCAATTCGGGAAATCTCCTCATTAGATACAACTCTATTCTCCTAAAAATAGAATATTTGTAATTAGAAAGCAATTTAAAGCACTCCTCAAATACTTCTGAATTACTTTTAGCTAAATCTTTTAAACTATCTCTTATAGATGCCACTAAAAGATTTTTCACATCCATATAATCCATATTTTGCGTGTGTTCTTCAATTGCTGGTCTCCAGATATAGGAGAAATCTTGCTCTTTCTTAAGACCCTCTAATTCAATTGCTTTTTGTAATTTTTTACAAAGAATTTCTATAGTTTTATATGGCTCTTTTTTAAGAAATTTAGGAAGGATATTATTTAAGATCTGACCATATTGCCACAAATAAAAAGTGTCTTCCCTCTCTCTAACATCAAGAAGAGTGTCTAAACATTCTAAAGCTGCATTGTTTCCACTTTCACGAATTAGTTTAACAGATAATTCACCGATTTTTTCGGGTAATAAGGTAGAATAAGGTGTATCTACCCAATCTTTAATAAAAGGAACAATTTCCTTTGCAATAGAAGAAGGCATTTGGATAGCACAATCAATCAAATCAATATGGACTCTAAAATTGTCTGTCTTCTTCATTTCTTTTATTATTTCCATAACCTCTCTTGGCTTATTTTTTACAATCTTTATAAGATATTTTGTCAATGGCCAATCGGGAAATACAACAGGTCTTAGAAAGTATAGCAATATTGCTTCAAATTCAGATAACCTACTGGCAAATTTTTCAGTGGTGGTTTTTCCATGATGTGCAATGGGAATAAAATAATCGTTATGAAGTTTACTCCATTTCTTAATTAGTTTCTTAACCTCTTCTGCTGCTGGATACGGGATTAATTCTGGTTTTTCTACAAATTTTCTCTCTAACTTCTTTTTTAAATTCTCTTTCTTTTGTTTCGAACAGTTGTTATCCTCTTTTATTTCTTGAGGTATACTAACTTTACGGGAAATTAAAGCAGTAACTTCTCTTAGAGAATGTGCTGCTTGAGAAAACCTATCCGGGTTATCTTTATCTTTTAACACTCTTAAAGCTCCTATATATGCGTTCGCCGCTTCTATATCTATCTTTTGTAATTCTTTAATTACTTCTGAAACACTTATAGATGATTCCATTTTTCTTACCTCATTTTATAGTTATCAAAATCAAAGCGGGTTTCGGCATTTCAGACAACTCTTAATTTCCCATTATCTTTTCGAAAAACTCCCAAATTTAAATTGATAAATGAACTACTTAAATTTTTTTATAGTATGTTTACGAACTTTTATAAAGCTAATTGAAGAACTAAAGCTAAGAGTATTCTTACAAAACTGGAAAGAAGCATAGAGATACTGTAATTGAATTCCTGAAATCGTGGAAAACACCAAAAGAGAATATTTACTTTCATACTCAAACAAAAGCAGATCAGACATACGAAGTGTTACTTCGCCTTAAAGTTATTCTATGAAAAGGTTCTGAATGAGAAATTTGATGAAAACCTGCTATTAGAAAAAAACTATTAGTGAATAATGCAGTAAGAAAAGCAGAAATAAAAAGAGAAAGCAATTTCCCACACCTTTAAGGGCATAGCTTTTGCCACATATTTGCTTCAGCAGGGAACCACAAAGATTTACATACATGCTGCAAGTAAGAATATAAAGAAACTTGCCAATTTACTTTGACTTAAATTTTCCTCAACTTTTCACTTTCCTTCAGTTTTTCTTTAACTTTTATTCTACCGTTCTTCATCACTTATAGTTTCTTTTCTCTGTAAATAATTCAACTAAAGCAGTAACATAATCACTTAGTAGTTCATTCCCCTTTTAGTCTTCTAATCAGCCATTTCATTTCATCATCATAGGCTTTGGATAATGAACACAAATACCTTTAACAAAAATTTTAGCCCTCTTTATAGCATTTACAACTTCTTTCACATACTTCTCAGCTTTGGTTTTGTCAGAAATTAAATCGTAGCTTTCTGCATAATTTTCTCTTAACCATTTTCTAAATTCTTTACCACTCGCTTTTAAATTCAAAAACTCAAACCAGTAAAAATTTACAAAGTCTTTTGTCTCCTTAATCAATTCTCCTATATCAACCAGATTTGGGATTATTGGCGAAATGAAGGCGTAAGTTTTAATGCCATTTTCTTTGAGTGCCTTTAGTGCTTCTATTCTTCTTTCATTGCTCGGAGAAAACGGTTCTATTTCTTTTTTCAATTTTCCATCAAAACCGTTTACTGTTAAACCAACCTCTATGTCTTTAAACTCTCTAAAAACATCGATATCCCTTAAAATCAAATTGGATTTGGTTAAAATTGATAATCTCGTTTTCTTATTCATACTTTCCAAAACCCTTCTCGTTAGCTTGAGTTCTTTTTCTACTGCTTGATAAGGATCACTAACACTTGACATATACACTTTTTCTTTAACACTTTGATTTTTGACGATCTTTGCTACATTTTCTTTAACGACAACCCAACTTCCCCATTTCCCGTATTTATACCATCTGCACATAAACTTCGCATAACAATAAAGGCAAGCATGCTGACAGCCAATGTATTGGTTTATAACATAAGCTGCTCCAGGAATTTTAGTTGGAGTAAAGGCTTTTCTTGCCCTAACCTTGATTATTTTTGTTCTCATTTTCACCAACAATAAGTTAACAGAGCTATGATTGTTTCAAATAACTTTTCAATCATTTCAACTTCCTTTCAATATCTATTGCTTTTTTTAACAACAAGCTGAATAGAATCAGTATTGCTAACAAAACAACCATTGAAGCCAGAAACACGGCCGTAAAGTCATTCATGTAATCACCTCTCTCTCAATTTTACTCAAATAGGAGCTTAAATACACATAAATGATGAAAAGCAGTAAAAACGCAGTTATGTTTAACGCCAACGTTATGCCTACATTTACACCTACGCTAACTTCCTGTGTTGATGGATGCAGTGAGAAGTAAAATTTCGTTGATAAATAGCTCAAAGGTACGGTAACATAAGCAAAGATTGAGAAAATGCTTGACGTTCTTGCCTTGTCTTCTACGCTTTCGATAGATTCCCTCAATGCAAAGTATGCGGCATAAACAAACCAAAGAATTAAAACGGTTGTCTCCCTCGGATCCCAGTTCCAATAGCTGCCCCACGCAACCTTAGCCCAAATTGATCCGCTTATTAAGGCTGCGGTAATCATAAAGAAACCAAATTTGGCAGACGAACTTGCAAGATCATCCCACTTTAAATCATTCTTTTTCAAATAAATTATCGAGAATAGAAATGTGAATGTAAAAGCTGTAAATGAAACTATGGCCGATGGTACGTGAAAAAATACGATTCTGTAGTTGTCTTTTAAGTATGGCTGTGGTGATTGTGGCAAGCTAAGGGCTTTATAAATTCCAATTGAAAGCAATATCATGGATGCTATGAACAGTATAGCTGTAGTTTGCAATTTCATGCCTTGAAGTCTTAAAACGAGTATATTTAGTTAACTGCTAAATAACATTGAACAGTTTCAACGCCAATATTAAGCAAAAAGAGCCTAAAACATCCATAAGTGATGTTATTAGCGGAATTCCTACATTGTCAGGATCTAAACCTTTCATAAAAGACAAGATTGAGAAGTAGTAGGACATAAAGTTTAGCAAAACAATTAAAATTTGTCCAGCTACGATTGTTACTAAGATCAGCTTTAGCGTTGAGATTGTTGGAAGGTTTAGCATCACATTCACAATTTGACCAAACAACCCAACCATTGCAAACGTAACGATGCCAAGTAAGTGCATCGATACAAAGTGTGGTAAAACTCTACTATCAATTTTTAAGTTTGGCGTTAAAATACCTAAGTGAAGCATCGTAGAGAATTTTGCAGATAGTATTCCTCCCATAGCACCTCCATCCTCCAAGAAAGCTGGAATTATTGTAAGCAACCCAGTTATTGTTATCAAGCTTTCTATCTCAGCCCCCAAAATAGTTCCAGCACCAAACTGTATAATTAAGCAAAAGAGGAGTATTGGAAGACTCTCTTTTGTTACTCTTTTTGCAATCTCCTCTTTCGATCTGACACTTTGTATAAACGTTAATATAAGAAATACAATTACAATGCATATTAAAATTATCTTTAAATAAAATTTTGTTAAAAATATGATGTCAACGCACAAAAATATTAAGGGCAATGTTATCAAATCCCCAAATAGGGTTATCATTGGGGCTGTCAAGTTATCTGGATCCCAACCCCACTTGTAGCTACCTATAGCCAAAATTAACGTTGAAGGAAGCATGAAAACTATGCTTAAAAATCCAGAAAGGGTTGAAATTATTGTTAAGTCCAACACAAGCTCCCAGAAATTGTTGGCTAAACCCATTAAGATTGCGATCTTTGCTGCTATAAATCCGATAAGAATGCTAAATAACAAAAGCAAGAAAGAGGAAGAATAAACGTTATCTGCTATTTTTGGATTGAACTCGAACTTGGCAGCAATTCTACCAGTATGTAGGTAAGAGCTCAATCTCGATCCAAGTGATGCGTAAATATTTCCCCTTAAACCTATGCTTGGAGGGATGAGTAAAATTAAAGCAGGCAAAACAACCATTTTTCCAGAAAACACGCCCATAAACAGCCCTGTAATTAAATCACCCATAGTGCAGAGTATTAAAGCAAAAAAACTCTCCTTTACGTCCCTCAAATCTATGTTAATGGAAACTAATGAAAATCACCCCATAAAAAATTAAAAAGGCTGTATATAATACTTGCTAGAATTGTCTAAAGTTTGGCAAACAGTTTTATAATCCTACAAGCTAATTGCTTTAATGGCTCTCGAATCACTAAAAGATGTCGTAAGAAAGATAACGAGATCATCGACTGTTGATAAGAAACTGGTTGAAGAGGTAGTTAAAGACATTCAGAGAGCTTTAATAAAGGCAGACGTTAACGTTAGGCAAGTTAAAGAAATAAGCGATGCAATAAAAAAGAGAGCTTTAAGTGAAGACGTTTTACCAACTTTCAATGCGAGAGAGCACATAATAAAGATAGTTTATGAAGAGCTAATGCGTGGAATTGGAGAAGGGCTGGAAATACCGCTGAAAAAATCAAAGATAATGCTCGTTGGATTGCAAGGGAGTGGAAAAACAACTACTACAGCAAAAATTGCTAAATATTTCAAAGATAAGGGGTTAAAAACGGCTGTCGTTACCGCTGACACTTGGAGGCCTGCTGCTTATGAACAGCTCAAACAGTTAGCTGAGGCTTACAATATTCCATTTTACGGGGAAAAGAACGGGAAAGATGCCGTAAAGATCGTCGAAAACGCGATAAAAAATCTGAGAGATTACGACATGCTGATTGTTGACACCGCAGGTAGACATGCCCTAGAAAAAGAACTAATAGATGAAATGGTTGAAATCGCTAAAGTTTTACAGCCAGACTACAAGTTTTTAGTTTTAGATGCTGCAATAGGTCAGCTTGCAAGTAAGCAGGCAAAAGCCTTTCATGAGGCAATAGGAATTGATGGAATAATAATAACAAAGTTTGATGGAACAGCAAAAGGTGGAGGAGCTTTGTCAGCTGCGAGGGAGATAGGAATACCAATAGCCTTCATAGGAAGTGGTGAGAAGGTTGAAGATTTTGAAAAATTCGATCCTGCAGGATTCGTTTCAAGACTACTCGGAATGGGTGATATTAAAGCTTTGCTTGAAAAAGTGGAAAGAGTTGTAAGTGAAGAAGACCTTGATCCAGAAGCGTTTTTGAAGGGGACATTTACTCTTAAAGACGTTTACAAACAAATTGAGGCGATGGGCAAAATGGGGCCGATAAAAAAGATCTTTGATTTATTGCCATTTGGATTTGGCATGAACATTAAAGAGGATGCAATGGAAATGACTCAGGAAAAGATGAGGAAATTCAAGGTTATAATGGATTCCATGACAGAAGAAGAACTGCTAAATCCAAAGATTATTGATTCGTCGAGAATCAGAAGAATAGCAATAGGTAGCGGAACTTCACCACAGGAAGTTAAAGAATTGCTAAAATACTATAAGACGATGAAAAACCTGATGAAGAAGTTCAAAAAGAAGAAATTGCCAATTAAAGGACTTAAAATTGGCTTTTAATTATGCTTTCCCCCTCGACTCTCCATGAATTATTGCTGAAGCAACCAGATGTGCAATTCTCAAGCATTCGGGCAAGTTTCCTTTCAACCTAGATGCATTAACAAAAATTTTTGCATCCTCTAAATCACATCCTGCAAGTTGAATGAAGACGTTATCAACTTTAAATAATCTTCCAGCTCTTTTTATAATTTCTATTCTTAATTCCGTATCACTTACATTCCTTAAAGCATTAAAAATTTCATCGAAATTTGGCTTTTTTCTCGTCACAACAATTACTGGAATGCTTGTTTCCGTCCATATTCGATTTATGTCCGCAATATTAAAACCACCAAAGGTTATTCCACTCAAAAAGATACATTTAAGCTGATTCCTAAACTTTGACTTTCTTATCAAAGTAACGATTTTATCCGTAACATCCAACCCATCTACTTCAATTTCAGCATGCATGAAACCTTCTACAAGTGTTCCAGCAGTTACACAACCAACAATACACCCAAAATTTCCTCTAAAGCTATCATCAAAACCTACAAATCTCCACTCTTTCATAACATGCATCAATTTGGCAGAATATAAATTTTTAAGAACCAAAGTTAAATAGATATTATGGATTTAAAAAGACTTGTAAAGCTGATTCACGAAATAGGTAACTTGAAGAACATACCAAGGTCTGGATGGTTGAAAATCGGAATAAAAAATCCTGAAAGCGTTGCAGAGCATAGCTTCAGGACTGCAATCATAGCCTTCTTCATAGCCTACTTGGAGACGAGGGATGTTGAAAAAGCGTGCAAAGCAACATTTTTAGCTTTAATCCACGACATTCACGAATCTAGAACCTTGGATTTGCATAAACTTGCTAAGAGATACGTTAAAATTAAAGATGAGCCGGATCAACTTAGTTTAATTTCGAACTTACTTAGTGAGATAGAAGATGAAGAATTAAAAAAATTTGTTAGAGATGCTGATAAGCTTGAACTACTTTTTCAAGCAAAAGAGTATTCAGAATTCATAAATTCAGCGATGATTTATGTAAAAAAATTAGAATTTGAAAGTAGTTCTGCAAAAAAGATTGCTGAAGTTTGTAAGAAAACAGATCATAGGTGGTGGTTGGATTTTGAGTGATCCAAAATTTTTGACGGATAGAATGCTTGGAAAGTTAACAACATGGCTGAGGATTCTTGGCTACGACGTATTGTATGTCGGCGATCTGAATGTTGAGGGTGACGAAGATGTTTATTTGCTAAAGCATCACAAAAACAGGATTTTGCTTACAAAAGACAGGCAATTGCATAAAATGTGCATGAACGAAAATAGAAGTTCGATTTTAATAAAATCAAATGATGTTTCCAAACAATTGCTGGAATTGAAAAACCTGATAAACTTTAAACCTGTAATGAGTAGATGCAGCGTTTGCAATTCCCTGCTCAGAAAGCCAAACAAGGAAGAGATAAGAGATTTTATGGAAAGAGAAAATATACAAGAAGATTTAGCCAAAAGGTACGAACTTTGGTATTGTGAGAAATGCAAAAAACTTTATTGGATGGGAGGACATTGGAAAAACATGTTAAAGTTTTTAAGCAAGCTAAAATCTTAAATTATCTCTTACCTCTTCTTTCCTTAGATTTTGGCCTTAAACCTTTGTACCCACATTTTCTGCAAACCTTAGCCTTAATTGGGTTTCGGGCATTGCATTTCATGCATATTTTTACATTTAACAGCCTTGCCTCAGCCTCTGGAAATCTTGCCATGAGCTATGGCAAGGGAAAGGTTATTTAAGGGTTGCGATTAGCTAGAGATGCCTACCAAAAGCAAGTGAAATATTGAGTTGTTAGAGATCTTGAGTTTGGCATTTTCTTTCAAACATTACAATGCAACTTATTCATCTGAAACGTAATGGTCTTTTCAGTTCAATTTTATGAAATACTATAAGGTCAATTTTCAAACAACTTTAAATTTTCTAAAATTAACATAAAACTATGAGGGCTGTGTGGAAAGGTAACATAACGTTTGGATTGGTGAGCATTCCGATCAAGCTTTACAACGCAACCGTCAGCAAGGAAATACAATTTCACATGCTACATGCAAAAGATGGAGGGAAAATAAGGTTTAAAAAAGTTTGTGAGAAGTGCGGAAAGGAAGTTTCAAAAGACGAAATTGTTAGAGGGTATAAACTAACAAAAAACGAATACGTAATTTTAACAGATGAAGACTTCCAGAAGATTCCTTTAAAGAGCGTTAAAAGCATTGAGATAAGGCAATTTTTTAGTCCGAGTGAACTTAACTTCATCTACTACTCGAACTTTTACTATGCTTCTCCAGATAAGGGTGGTGAAAGAGCATATTACTTACTTAGAAGGGCTTTAAAGGAGACAAACAGCATGGGAATCGGTAAAATTGGAATGCGAGGGAAAGAAAACTTGATAGCGATAAAAGCGTACAATGGTGGTATAGTCTTGGCTCAGCTGCATTACTTTGATGAGATAAGAAATCCATACGAGATTCCAAATTGGGGAATCGAAGTTGAAATAGATGAAGAAGAACTTGAATTGGCTAAAAAGCTCATTTTAGCAATGAAAAAGCCGTTAAAACTTGAAGAATATAGAGACGAGTATAAAGAAGCCCTAAACAAATTGATAGAAGCTAAGATTGCTGGAAAGGAGATAAAGATTGCAGAAGAAGTCAAGGCAACAAAATCCTTAATGGATGCTTTAAAGGCAAGCTTAGAGTCTCTTGAGGCTTGAGCATGGAAGACTGGTTTCACAAAAAGATACGGCCGATGCTTGCTGTAAAGGGAAAACCATTTAACAGTGAGAATTTTATATATGAAATAAAATGGGATGGGACAAGATGCTTGGCTTATGTTGATGCTGAAAATAAAAGACTCAGACTTCAAAATCGTAGATTAGTGGACATAACTTATAGATATCCAGAGCTCGATTTTTTAAAGGCTGTCAATAAAAACGTAATCTTAGATGGAGAAATTGTGGTTTTAAAAGACGGAAAACCATCATTTAAGTTGCTGCAGAAAAGAGAACATGTAGTTTCAAAAACAAAAATTGGATTATTATCAAAGCTTTATCCTGCCGTTTTCTTTGCCTTTGATGTGCTTTACAATGGCAAATGGTTGTTTAACGATAAGCTAATTGAGCGTAAAAAAATCTTGCTTGAAGTTATCCAAGAGACAAATCATGTTTTATTAACGCAGCACATTAAAAAAGAGGGTGTCAAATTCTACGAAAAAATTGTTAAATTTGGTTTAGAAGGAGTAATTGCCAAAAAAGTTGATAGCAAATATGAAGTAGGAAGGAGGAGTGAAAATTGGATTAAAATTAAAAAGAGCAACACCATTGATTGCATAATTGTTGGATGGTTGGAAGGAGAAGGTAAGAGAAAAAGTTATTTTGGTTCTCTAATTTTGGCCTTAAAGTCTAAAAACAACCTTGTCCACATCGGACAAGTTGGAACTGGATTTGATGATGAATTTATTTCATCCTTTTATAATGAACTTAGAAAAATTGAAATTGACAGACTCAATTTATTAAACAAGGGTGATTTTAAAAGAAAAGTCCATTGGGTCAAACCTATTTACGTATGCGAAGTGGAGTTTTTAGAGCTAACAAGGGATAAAAAGCTAAGGGCACCTGTATTTTTGAGGTTGCGAGATGATAAGAGTGTTGACGAATGCACATTTGGTCAATTATTTAATTCTGAAAATTGAGATCGCTAAAAAATACAGAAAAATTTAAGTTCCTCCACTCTTGCGAAAATCCATGAAACTTTTACTAATTCATGCTGATTACATGGAGTATGAAGTTAAAAAGAAAACTAAGCTTGCAGAAGATTATAGTGGTAAGGGAGAAAGAATAGATGAGGTATTAGTTGTTTTTACAGCTGTTGAGAAGGAAGATAATGAGGAAGTTGTTGAAAAAGCTGTTAACGAAGTTGTCGATGTTGCAAGAAAAGTTAACGTGGATAAAATATTGATTTATCCTTATGCCCATCTTTCATCAAATTTGGCAGATGCTGATAAGGGTATTTCATTATTAAACTTGTTTGAAGAAAAATTGAATGAATTGAATGAATTTGAAGTTCACCGCTCACCCTTTGGGTGGTATAAGGCATTTAAAATTTCTTGTAAAGGTCATCCATTAAGTGAGCTTTCAAGGGAGATTAAAGGCATCGAAGAGGATGTAACTCAAGCCTTGAAGGCTGAAGAGAAAGTTAAGAGCTATTGGTATATTTTAAAACCAAATGGAGAATTGGTTGAGGTTGAAAAGTTTGATTTCAGCAATTACGAAAAGCTTGAAAAGTTTGTAAGGTATGAAATCGCAAAAAAGAGGGCTGTTGACAGAATACCTCCTCATGTTGAATACATGAGGAGGCTGCAAATTGCTGACTACGAAGAGGCAAGCGATTCTGGGCATTTAAGGTACTATCCTAAAGGTAGGTTAATAAAAAGTCTATTGGAGACTTTTGTTACCGATAAATGCATTGAATATGGGGCAATGGAGGTCGAGACACCAATAATGTATGACAGAAACCATCCAACGTTAAGGAAGTATTTAGAAAGATTTCCAGCGAGACAGTACATAATAAAGGGGGACAAAAGGGACTTCTTCTTAAGATTTGCTGCATGTTTTGGTCAATTTTTAATGAGCAGCGATGCTACCATTACTTATAAAAATCTGCCATTAAAAATGTATGAATTGACGAAGTATTCTTTCAGAAAAGAGCAGAGAGGAGAGTTGGTTGGCTTAAGAAGGCTTAGAGCATTCACGATGCCAGATATGCACACGATTGTGAAAGACATGGAACAAGCCAAACAAGAATTTTTCAATCAATACAAGTTATCGGTCGAGGTTTTAAAGGAGATAGGACTAGAGCCAGAAGACTATGAAGTAGCAATAAGGATTACGAGAGATTTTTATGAAGAGAATAGAGATTTTGTACATAGCTTAGTTGAAATTTTAAGGAAACCAATACTAATTGAGATGTGGGACCAAAGATTTTTCTACTTCGTTTTGAAATTTGAATTTAACTTCGTCGATGCTTTAGATAAAGCCTCGGCTCTATCAACTGTGCAAATAGATGTAGAGAATGCTGAAAGATATGGTATAGATTTTGTTGATGAAAACGGAAAGAAAAAGAGGCCACTAATTCTACATTGTTCAGCAAGTGGAGCAATTGAAAGAGTTATGTACGCTTTATTGGAAAAAGCGTACTTTATGGTTGAAGGTGGAAAATTACCAATGCTCCCAATATGGCTTTCTCCGACTCAAGTTAGGATTATTCCTGTGTCGGAGAAATTTATTGATTACGCTTTGAATGTGGCAAGCAAAATTGAGAATGAAAATATTAGAGTTGACGTTGACGACAGAGATGAAACCTTAGGCAAGAAAATCAGAGATGCTGCAACGGAATGGATTCCTTACATAGCTGTTGTTGGTGAAAGAGAGATGAGGGAAAATAAATTAACAGTAACGATTAGAAAAGAATCGACACAACAAGAGCAAAAAAAAGTTACTATGAGTATCGATGAACTTGTAAGTTTAATTAAGGATGAATGTAAGAACAAACCTTTTAAAAAACTTTGTCTGCCTAAGTTACTGTCTGTAAGACCAACGTTTATTTAAAGGTGGTAAAATGGTTGAGGAGGAACATAGAAAAGATATTGTAAAAACATTACTTCCGATCTTTTTAGGATTTGTAGCTGGCATCATCTCATTTATAGCCTTGGGTAGCTTTACAAAAAGACATCCTCTAGGAATAATAATATTAGTTTTTACAATTTACATCCACAAGTTTTTGATGCCAAAATTTAGTGTTGAATTGGAAAATAAGGATTGGGCTGCTATAGCCTTTTTATGCTTTTCAAGCTGGTACATTGCTTGGACTCTACTGTTAAACGCTTAGTAGGGATCACATATGGAGCTAAGGATAGCTGTAGTTGATAAAAGTAAGTGCCAGCCAAAGAAGTGTAGTCATGAATGCTTGAAGTACTGCCCAAAAGTTAGGACTGGAGATGAAACTATTGTGATCAAAGATAAGGCAATCATTTCTGAAGA
>JAGGXN010000166.1 GCA_021163065.1 Archaeoglobaceae archaeon
ATATGCCCACAGTGTTGGGAATTACACCTTTTATGATATTACTTAATATCGTATTTGATGTTGAATTCATTATGAAAATGTTGAATCCAGCAGCAACCTTGTTTACGATTGTAATTGTGTTGTTTTCAAATCTATTTCCCGCTATTAAATTTTTATTACCTTCAAAAACCCTTAAAGCCCATCCAGTACAGTTTGCGAACGTATTTTCAACTATTAAATTTTTAGAGCTGCCATTAAGATGGATTCCAAGAACATTTGAATGGAATATTATATTTCTGGCTATTTCATTATCATTTGAATTTAAAAGTGGTATGCTGACATTGTTATTTATGAATTCATTCAAAAATATCAAATTCTTGTTTGCGTTTTTTATGCCAATGCCGTAATCGGAATTTTTTATTGTATTTAATCTTACTAAGTTCTCATCTGATAATAAACGTATGCTAACGAAATTTTCAATAAAGACGTTATCTACAATGGTGTTGTTCTTTTTATAAACGTTGATACTAGCATTTTTTCCAACAATGATGTTGTTGGCAATTAAATTGTTCGAAGAATTTACGTTTATCGATGTGTTTGTTAAGAGTCCGCTAATAATGCAGTTATCTTTTGCAATCTCTATTTTTTCTCCACTTTTACCAACTATTTTTGGGGTAAACAACACTTTGTTTTTAATAACACTTATTCCAGTAATGTTTAAGCTTTTATTTACAACAAAAGGAGAGTATATACCTGCATACACAATAATAACGTCTCCATCACTTGCAGCGTTTATCGCGTCTTGTATGTTTGCATACTCAGCATTTGGATATTCCTTTTTATTATCATCCACATGCCATGTCTTTACGTTTGTTTTTTTAGCTTCAAAATTTATGGTGTTTTTACTTTCTAAAACGTTTACACCAATGTTTTGGCCTTTACTTTCATCTGGATGTGTTTTTGTGTTTAACATTGCATTCGACATTTTCGTACTATCACTTGTACACGTTTTTGCACCTGCTATAGCTAAACAAAGAATTAATAACAATGAAACCAGTACAATTCTTCGCATTTTTAAAAATAAATATGGTTGCATATTAAATTTGTGCAAGTTGATTTCACTTTTTATCACTTTATAATCATGCTAATTGTCGAGTCTGTATTATTTAGCGAATTTCATTATTCTGCTATGGCTAAATAACTGCTACGCTCAATATAAAAGAAAGATTGTAACTAACATTTTTACTATCTAATATACTCTAATTTTTCAATAGTGTTTTTAGCGGTTTCTAGTTTAATGATAGGTGAACTATCCCAACACCAAGCATTACAAATCCAAAGTAAGTGTATGTCTCCAAGCGTCTGTTTTTCTAAACCTAAAAAGTCTAGTATGTTTTTACTATCTTTCCTGATGGTGTTAACTACGTTCCTATCCCCTGTTATACCCATCACCGCCAATCCTGTTAGTAACAGAATGTCTATAATTGTTTTAATCGATTTTCTATTCATATTTTTCACCTATATTTAATATTTAAACCTCAATAACTTTTTTACTAAACCAATAGTTAAATCGAAAAACAAAAAATATTGTTGGTTTCGATTTATCGGTTTATCTGTGAATTCCATAACCACATCCGTTGCCACAGCATCCTGAGCAATTATTGACTCCATGCGGAATTTTGCCATCCTATAGGACTTCCTTCTAAATATAACTGACCTACTACCTCTCCATTGTATATTAATTCTGCTTTAACACTCCAGTTTGTTTGTATAATAGATCCGATGGATAGACCATCTATATCAACATTTTTCCAGATTGTGCCAACGATTTTATCATCTTTGGACAACACATAATGCGTGATATCATGCCTGTAACTGTACTTTTGCTCAACATTGACGCTTTGCAACAGTTCCTCAGCTTTTTGCCACGGATCTTCTGCATCTATACTTACGTAATTTTCAAAAGGTAAGCTGTTCAGTCTATTGCGTTTTATTTCTACCAACCAAATTTTTATTCACAACAGAATCCAACATACCCGAGAATTAACCTCTTTACCGAATGAGCTTAGAAAACTTGCCAATTTCTGCAAATAAATATTTTAATAAAGCTGAACAATGCTGGATGTTAATGCAGCTAATATCTGCACTTCCTAAAAAACTCATTCTTTTTTAAGAATTCCATAAAAATCGTTTATTAGGGTTTGATAAAAAAGCTTATTCGTAACACAAACTTTATATTCGATTTAATCAAGGAAATCCATGAAAAAAGCGGCAATATTCATATTGTTTTGCTTACTTTTAGCATCAGCAAATGCAGCAGAAATCAAGGTTCCTGAAGACTTCAACAGAATTCAGGATGCTATTAATGCAGCAAATGATGGGGATACTATAATCGTAAAGGGATATTGCAAGGAAAACATTGTTGTTAATAAAGTTATCAGACTCGTGGGCTTGAATGCCGTAATTGATGGTGAAAAACGTGGAGATGTAATAAGAGTTGAAGCAAACAATGTCAAGATTTCCGGATTTCAGATTAAAAACAGTAACAGCAGAGGTGCTGGAATATACATAAAGTCAAACAATAACGAGATTTTTGATGTTGAGGTTACAAACAACTATTTTGGAATTAAGATTGAAAGAGGGAAAGAAAACGTGATAAGAAACAACAAAATAAAGGATAATCGTTTTGGCTTGTATTTGTGGCTCACAAAAAACAATAAAATATACTTAAATGAATTTGACAATCTAATAAATGTATTTTCAATCGGTTCAGAAAACATTTGGAATACGACGCTTACAGAATACTTCTACAATGGAAAGTTCTTCAGAGGTTATCTAGGCAATTACTTTGACGACTACATCGGTCACGATTTAAACAACGACGGTGTTGGAGATATTCCATACGTGATGGGTTTAGATAGAGATAGTCATCCATTAATGAAGATACCAAGAACATACTTCGCACAAAGCGGAGATGAACAAAGTAACAATCAAATACAAAATAAACCGCCAGTGGCTGATTTTAACGCTCCAGAGTCTGTTTACGTAAATGAAGTTGTCAACTTCAACGCCATTGCCTACGATCCCGATGGAAACATATCAAAATATGCGTGGAATATTGATGGAAAAACATTCTATGGCAAAGAAATCAGCTATACCTTCAACGATCCGGGACTTTACGCTGTAAAACTTACAGTTTACGATGATAAAAATGCAAGTTCATCTGTTACAAAGTCTATAAGAGTTTTGATAAACAGCAAAAATGCAGCAATAATGATTGTTGCTCCAAAGGTTGTTACCGGGAAAACGCTTGAAATTAGCGTTGTAGCAAGAAATGTCAGCAATCTTGGGGCTTTTATGATGAAAATCAATTTCAATCCAGATGTTGTTGAAAGATCTCCAGTAACGAGAAAAGGTTCAGATTTGCCTGAAGCAGGGTACTTTGGCACTCTTAAAGGCAACGATTTCGTAAGGATAGTATTTCTGTCAAACAATGGAACAATCAACAACGGTGAGTTAGCAAAGCTAACGTTTAGAGTGAAAGATAAAGGTATAGCGAAGTTTAGCATAAAAGGAATTGCTGCAACCCCTGATTTTGATCCTATCAAAGTAGAATGGATTGGAGC
>JAGGXN010000059.1 GCA_021163065.1 Archaeoglobaceae archaeon
CCTTTATCTCACTCAAATCAATTTTTGTACCATCTTCTTTTATTGCTAAACCTCCAAGCTTTAGATGCTTTTCAACCTCTAATATTGCCAATTCAAGTGGCAATTCAACTTCAGTATGTCCAGCCGAACCAATTTTTTTCAGCCAAACCATACTAAATAATGAGCAGAATATGTTATAAACCTAACGGTTAATTATGTTATTTAACTTTTATTTTCAATTCAATTATTTTATTCAATTTATCATCATACAAGAATGCCTTCACATCATCCTTTCCGACTATCATCCAAACTAAGCCAGTCTCCTTGATACCTTTAGCATCTAAAGAAGATGGATTTGCACTTCCATGGGGGTGAGAGTGAAAAATTCCAATTACGTCTTTATTCATTTTTTGCGCATAGTCGTATGCATTATACAAATCATACGGTGAAATTTCAAAAAGAAATCGTGAGTTCGCTACGTTCTCAACTTTTTTAACTTCATCAATTAAAATTTTGCCTTTCTTCTTTTTCCCAATAAGAATTCCACAAACCTCCTCAATGCAGCCAGACTGTACCTTATCCTCATCACCGGAAAAAATTAGCTTTATTCTGCTAAGCTTTAAAATACTATCTAAAACGTCCTTTTCAATCTCTACTATCATTTTTCAACCTCTCTATGGCTTTTCTCCTTTCAAAATCTGAAATTTCGGCCTGCTTTAAGATTTCCTTGAAAAACTCAATGACCTCATCGTAAAGCTTCCTATTTATAGGAAAGGGCACTCCGTCTTTACCGCCAAGTGCAAAACAGTACTTTGCCGGGTCCTGTTTATCGTATTCGATATTGTATATCAAATCTGAAATTAAAGCTAACGCTCTTATAGCTCCTTTTCCAAATCCCCTAATTAAAAGCATGTCTTCAAACTTTTCAGGCTGCAATTCATAGGCTGTTTCAATTGCATTCCAATTCAACTTTCTTGGCACATAAAAACCACTATCAAATTTTTTTATTGAAATCAGCTTTTTATAATCTCTTTTGAACCTTTTCTCTTTGATTATATCAACCAACAGGTTTCTCGAATCTCTGCTACGTTTAGAAGTAAGATTTATCACGGAATTCTCCTTTCTTTCCGCAACTATTGCAGAATGAACTTCCTCAACTTTTGGATTTGATACATAAACCTCCCAATGGTATCTTCTCGCCAGCTTAAACTTTACATTCATACCTTGCTGAATAACAGTCCAGTATTTTTTTGAAAAGATTATTGCGTGATGGTAAACGTCGTAGCCATCTTGCAAAACAGCATTATCAATTTTTGCAGACATTTTGCTGGCGTTAATCAGTTTTTCAACTTTCTCATCACTCAATCCAATGCTATCAGCCAAACACCTTATCTGATTTGGCGTATCCAACGCATTCTTGCCCTTACCACCAGCTATCTTTACATCAAAATCTTCCGTATTCAAAACTGACTTTAAAACTCCCGTTAAAACTGTTGTAGCTCCTGAAGAATTCCAATCAAAGCCCAAAACGTTCGATAACGATTGGAAAAAAATTGGATTGGAAATTCTGTTGAAAAATTCTTTCTCTCCAAACTCAGAAAGTATTAAATAAACAATTGGTTTGGCTAACTTTTTCATTCTTTCAAGTAACCAGTAGGGAGCTTTACCATGATGCAATGGCAAGTAAATTGAATCCATGATTAAAGTTGGTAGATAAAAACAATAGCTTTTTGGTCAAAAGGATTTAATAGCATTTTTTGCAATCCCAATTAATGGAATCCAAAACCTGCGTTATTTGGACAGTAAACCTAGACAAGAGAAAAAGTAGAAATGAAGGTAGAAGAATTCCAAAGAGATTTTCAGTTCCAAATGTAAAGCTTCATGAGCTAATTGAGGCTTGCAAAAAGCTCGGAATTGAATGTATTGCAGAAAACAAGAAGTATCCAAAATGCTGGTGGGAAGATACTGGCAGAATAATAATTCCGAAAAAAGAGAGTAAGACAAAGATTATGATCAAAATTGCACAGAAAATTTTGGAGTTAAGAGAGCAAAAAGCGATTGAAAAATTGAAAGAAAAGAAGAAGAAAAAGAGAAAGTAAATGACTAAATTCCTATTTTATTTATCTGGAGAAAATGAAGATTTAGCAAAAGCAGAAGTCGAGGCTTTAATAAGCTGCTATTCTAAGTTTCAAAAAATTGAGGAGGATAGGCAAATCTTAGTTTGTGATGGATATGGAAACTTCAACAGACTTGCGTTAACGCATGAAATTTGCAAATTCATTGAATCTTGCGAAATTAATGAATTGGAGGAAGTGTTTAACCGTATCGAATTTCCCAAAGAATATTTGTGCATTAGAATTACAAACATTGGCAGGAAAAAGCTGGATGCCGCAAAAGCAGAGCGTCGTTTAGGAGCTATTCTATGGAGAAGGGGGGCAAAGATTAGTGTTTCAAATCCAAAAATTGTAATTAGGGTTTATTTGTCAAACAAGGCTTTTATCGGATTTTTAATTCACAAAACGAACAAAAAACAGTTTTTAATGAGAAAACCAAATAACAAGCCATTTTTCATGCCAAATGTTGTTTTACCAAGATTTGCAAGGGCTTTAGTCAATTTGAGCGGTGTGAAAGAAAAGGAAACGATGCTTGATCCGATGTGCGGAACAGGAACTTTTCTAATCGAGGCTGGACTAATGGGTATAAAATTCATTGGAATTGAACCTTTCAAGAAGATTGTTAATGGCTGCAAGAAGAATTTGATATTTTATGGCTTAAATCCAAATGTTATCAAGGGTGATGCGAAAAAGATGCCTATAAAAAGCAATTCAATAGATTCAATTGTTACCGACTTTCCGTATCTTCGATCTACAAAGTGCTATGGCGATTTGATGGATTTATATAGCAAAGCGATAGAAGAATTTAGTAGAGTTTTAAAGCCCAAAAAATACGCTATCGTTGTTACAAATACAGATATCGATTATTTGCTAAACAAACGTTTTAAGATAAGAAATAAGTTTTATCAGAGGGTTCATAGAAGTCTTACAAGAAGAATTTACGTTTGCACAAATTAATCGAACTTCTTAGCTGGAAAGTACTCTGTTATGTTTATCAAAATTTCTCCTTTGTGTATTATGTTATAGTTCCTAATGAGCAATATGTCATCTTTCCCAATTTCAAATATTTTCGACATCTCATTTGCTCTCTCAATTTTTGTCCAATTAATTTCCCTACGAGCCTCAATTTTATGCTTTTTCATAATTTTACCTATTGGAATGTCTGCTTTCATCAAATCCTCCCTAAATTCTCTTTCAAGCCTTTTTAATGGTGTGTAAGATATAGCATGAACTAAAACGTCATCATCCACTTTTAGATTCACGATCCTATAGTTTACTTCCTCACCCTCATCCAAGCTCAAAAGTTTGGCAATTTCTTTATCCGCCTTTATAATCTCCTGTCTAACAGTTTCAACAACAACTTCCTTGTTGCTTATAGCCTCAAGTATCCTTGTTATTGATCCATCAGTATGTAATAATATTTTGTGAATTGGCTTTAGTTTCACAAGTCGATCTCCTCTATGGGCTTTCCATTCTTTGTTTGCGGAGCGAGAAAGTCTAAGAATTTTTTAAAGGGAATGTTATATAGCTTAAATGTAACTTTCAATGGCGAAAGTATAAAGTTTTCATCACAGAAGTTTACTCTTGAAACTGTTGCGCTCTGCTTGTTTAAGTAAACAACAACCTCATTGTTTACTCTTCCTTTCACGAGCTCAGATCTGGCAGTATCAAGTATTTTCTGCCTCCTTAAAAGCTCCCTAAATTTACTCAAATCTTTCGTTTTAGCAATCAAAATTCCATCTTCAATTTTGATTTCAGCATTTGGAAATAAATTTTTGACGGCATTAACAACTTTTTCTTCATCTTCCGTAGGATTTATTTGCGTTTCAATTTCTACTTCCACATACTGCGTTAATTGCTCCAAAATATCTCGAATTTTTTCTTCAAAAGATTTTAAATCATCTACGTTTTCTACTGTAAAGTCTGCAATCTTTATTGCCTCTCCCATTCCCCATGAAAGCTCCCTTTCATCTCTCTTTTTTAAATCTTCTATGCTTTTAATATCATCACTCCTCTTTCTTTCCAAAGCCCTCTTAAATCTCAATTCAATTGGCGCATCGATGAAAATTAAAGTAAAATTTTCACCAAACTCTTTTTTAAATTTTTCAACCTCTGCAATACCTCTTATACCATCAACAATTACGACTCCTTTTTCTTTCCCCAACTCTCTAATAATTGGAATACATCTCTTAGCTATGGCATCCATGCCTTCCTTCTTTCTCAATTCCATTGCTATTTTTCCAAGATTTTCGTCTGTGATCGTTAAACCTCTTTTTTTTGCCTCTTCCCTAATCACATCTCCCATAACAACTACTGGAATGCCCATATTTTTTGCAACTCTCGTTGCAGTACTCTTCCCACTTAATGGAAATCCTATGAAAGCGATTATTTTCATTGCAAAAAGTTGTTGCTGAGATATAATACTTTTAGGTTTCTAATCAGCATCAAAAATTCGGCATTTACAATGTAGAACTCCGATGAAGGCGAGAAGTATCCTTTTTTCTTTCAAAATTTTGTTTTCATCTAAATAAATTGGCTTAGATTTTTCTACAATTCTTTTTGCCTTATCAAAATCTGGAATCTCGTCAATACCTTTTCCTATCAGCTTTCCAGTGAGGGTTTCAAACAATTCCGTCTGCTTCCAGTCAGTTACAATTGTTAAAGGAATGATAGGCTCGAATATTCTTGAACACGCCAGAGCTTTTCTTTCCAATGATGACAAAACGGTTGGGGGTGCACACTCTATATTCATGAAATTAACATCATTTACTTTAACCAGCAAATCCACATTTGCGACAAACTTCTTTCGGTCAACTTCAACCAAAAAAGTATAATCTACAAAGATGCTTTCCTTTGGATAACCTTTTTC
>JAGGXN010000025.1 GCA_021163065.1 Archaeoglobaceae archaeon
TAGTTGGAGTAGGATACGGGTTAAAATCAGAGGGTAAAATAAGTAGTTTAACGATTTTCCTCCTCGCAGCAATTGTTTTGCACTTCCTTTGGGATTACTCTGTTTTCATGACTTCTATAAATCTGTTATATTCCATTCCAGTTTTTACCATTCTGCTTGTCAATATAGCAATGATAAGGTACTTTTTGAGAGCCGGCTTGCAAGAGGACAAGCTTAAATTTGGAGAGTAGTATTTTTTTTGTGAAGTTTAAAAAATCGAAAGCCCAACACATGCTGCAAGATAAAAGGATACTCGGGAGGATTGTAAACTACGCTGAGCTTAGTGAAGATGATGTTGTTTTAGAAGTTGGATGCGGTACGGGAAATCTTACACGTTACTTGCTTGACAAATGTAAAGTTGTTGGAATAGAATCAGATAAAGATTTAGTTCAGCATCTAAAAACAAGGTTTAAGAAGGAAATTGAGGATGGTAAATTTAAGCTGATTCATGGTGATGCTTTAAAAGTAGATTTTCCAAAATTTAATAAATTTGTTTCAAACATCCCTTACCGTATTTCCTCTCCTTTAACGTTTAAACTCTTTAATTGTGATTTTGAGCTTGCAGTAATAATGTATCAACGCGAGTTTGCCGAGAGGCTTTGCTATCCGGAAAGATTTCCAAACAAGCTTGGAATCATAGCTAAGACTTATTGTAAGGCAGAACTTCTTGAGATGGTCAAACCATTCGCTTTCAATCCTAAACCAAGAGTTGAGTCGGCGATAGTTAAAATCTTGCCTAAGCCTGAGTTGATTGTTAAAGATAGGGCTTTGTTTGAAGACTTTATAAAGTTTTTATTTTCAAGAAGGAGGAAGAAACTGGGAAAAGTCATTGGAGAGTGGTGTAAGCTTAGAAAAGTCAAGCTTAATATTCCCAACAGCATTAAAGACAAAAGAGTTGAGGAAATTGACTTTAAAATTCTTGCTGAAATGATTTATGATTTACGAGCCAGCTGAAGATTCGGAATTGCTGCTTGAAGCAGCTTTGGAGGAGATAAAGGAAGATGATGAAGTAATTGAAATTGGTGTAGGCAGCGGATTTGTTTCCGAGAAGTTGATTGATAAATGTCATTTTTTGTTAGCGACCGACATTTCGCCTTATGCTGTAAAAGAGGCTAAAAAGAAAGGGATTGAAGTTATAAGAACAGATTTGGCAAAGGGAATAAAGAAAAAATTCTCTTTAGTGTTATTCAACCCACCATATCTTGAGTTAGAGGAAGAATTGAAATTCGATGACTGGTTGGACAAAGCTATCAATGGGGGTAAAAACGGAGTTGAAGTAATTTGCAGGTTCCTTGATAGTTTAGCTGAGATTTTAAGCAAAGATGGTAGAGCAATCTTAATTGTTTCATCAATCAACATTCCTCGCATCTTTGATGAAATTGAAAAAAGAGGCTATAGGTATAGTGTAATTAAAAGGAAAAAGCTATTTTTTGAAGAGCTTTTTGCGTTAAAAGTCGAGAATAAATCTTAATGTTATTTGATGATTTTAGTAACCAATTTTTGATTTTTTGTAGCTCTAAATTTGTAATTAGCGATAAACCTTCTGTAAAGCTCCAATAAGCGTAACAAATTCTGCAAAAGAGTTATAACTAAAAAATAGCAAAAGGTTTAAATATGGTAAGATTTTATAAAGGTAAGTGACAGCGAAAAGCTGTAGAAAAAGTAGAGTTTATATAGTTGTAGGTAAAATGGGAGAAAGACGAAGGAGGTAGGAGAGTATGAGTAGGAAAAGTTTAGTAGGAATAATGGCTCTATTGGTACTGTTGATTGTTGCAACAGGGTCGGTAAATGCTGCAGTATCAGGGGATAAACTTCTTGAGGTCAACAGAGCTTATGCGCCACTTGGCTTGTCATCCATTAAATTATACGATGTGGACATAATAAACAGTGAGGGAAATTACTTACAATATGACTACGTTTCGGGCGACTCAATTCACGTAAAGTTGCAAGGGTTGAATTCAGACAACACGACATACGTTGCTGTTAGAATAGTCACTCCAGACTGGCAACACTTAAATAATAGTATAGTTGGTGCAGTGGAATGGGATTACTCAATTACTGATGTAGCCTCAGCAGAATTTGACATCCCATTGTCGGAGCTGTATCCAGGATACTTTACGATAGAAGTTAAGAGTAACAATGTAGATGTGTTCAAATTGCATGATGGATCTTACTATGACCCAGGCAGTTTACCAGATAGAACTAAACCATACAACGGGTATTTAATATATGTACATGCTACAAAACCACAAATAACAATCGATCTCAAAAGCACAGTCACCACGAAAGGTGATAGGATTGTTGTCGATAAGCTAAAAGTTTATGATGTTGGGCCAGGTCAAAAAGTTAAGTGGTATTTGAAGGGGCCATACGACTGGAATCGTTATGCACAATGGTTAAATGGACGTGGTCAGAGCGATGTACTGGGAGTGTATGAAAATGGATTATTCGACATTACAAACTTAGTTGGTACTGGAGGAAAACTAAGCACATCCTTTAGCTTGCCAACAGGATATATGTTTACAAACTGCAATGCAGTAGTTGGAAAATACAAGCTTGCTGTAATAGTATACGACAGAGACGGTTCAGTTCTTACATCGAAAGCAGTTTATCCAGTTATAGAAGGTCTGGATATTGACATAACTGTGACTCCAAAAGAGCCTAAGTTAGGTCAGAAAATAATGATAAGAGGTACGACCAATGCTGCAGAGAGTGGTAGTATATACGATGACACGACTACTAGAAATAGGGTTGATGTTACACTATACTATCCGGACAATACTACAGCCCAGAATTGGACCAACTTGCCGGTTGAATCAGATGGCAGTTTTGATATCGGAGGAACGTATTTACTCAACCTTAATTGGCCAACGGGCAGCTATAGAATAACTGCAGTAGTGACAACATATGAAGGAATTGATGAGGATAAGACGATCTACATCAGTATAAAAGAGCCGGAAATAGAATTTACAATGGATGATTATACATTTACAAGAGGGGAGAGCTTTAAGATTAAAGGAAAGGTTAGTGTCGCTGAGGCTATAGGAGTTAAAATATACTTAAAAGGTGATACCTTTAGCAACTTGCTACAAGATAGGGATAGGAATAAGATAGTTAACTGGGGTGATTCGTCAAGAGATGACGCTGAATACATATACCTATACACGAGTGCTAAAACTGGAGAATTTGAAACACCAAGCTTACATATCCGTGGAACAGCTGCAAAGAAGTCATATACTATTGTAGCTAAACTCGATGTACCTAACAAAGAAATAGTATCAACAACATCGATAAGGGTTGTAAAGGCTGAACTGAAGAATGTCTCTCTAAGTTCAATGACACTAGTTAAAGGAGGCGACTTGAAGATATCTGGTGAGACCAATCTAGACTATGTGTACATTTGGACAGATTCTGGAATGATAGGTGGTGACTCGGATAAAATCGTATTTGATAACGTGTACGAGATTCCAAAAGATAGTGAGAAGTTCAACATAAATGATTATCCAAATAAACCACCATACACAGTAACTGTAGAGAATGATCGCTTTGATGTAACGCTCACGGTAAACTCAGTAGTTAAAGAAGGTAATTACATGTTGTACATAATAGCACCATCTAACTACACCAGTTCTGGCGCAGCACCACAGTGGGTTGATCCGACAGAAGATCCAATGGCCCAGTTTTCAATCCGCGTACTTGACTTTGGATTCTTGGATGTCCCTGATCCGATAAAGATCGCTAAAGGCGATGAAAAAGATTTATTTGTTGGGGTTAGAGGAGATCCAGATGACGTCATACTAACTGGTGAACTCAGAGGACATGGTGTTAAGACAGATGAAGACAGAATGGTATTCACAAAATGGAATGAAAGTGATGGAAGTGGTTATCTATACCAGACTTTGTATCCATTCTATGACAGCGATACTGATGCTTTAGTGTCAGAGGGTGAACCTGGTGACCAGCTCGAGTCTGGAGTTTATACTTTGACACTGCACTTGTATGAAAAAGATGAAAATGGTGGTAAGGGTGATGAAGTTGCAACTAAGTATGTTACGCTGATTGTTGAGGAACCAGTCTTTAATGTGGACGTCCCAAGCACGGTTGTCAGAGGGCAAGATATACCTATAAAGATTACAACGAATAGAGGCGAAAAGGGTTATGATTATATCTACGTAGTGCTTGACCTTGGGGTTGATAAAATAAAGTACAATAGGATAGCTGTTGATGAAAACGGGGTTGCAGAAGTAAGCATTCCAACAACGGGAATTGAGGAAGGTACTTACAAGATATACATTAGAGATGCAATGAGAACGATTGATAATGAGAGGAGAGATATCGAAAAATGGTACGACATAAGTCCAACAGATGCTTACGCAAAGGATTACAATGCACAAGATGATATCTTAGTAATAAAGGAAGTTACAATCACTAAAGCTGTAGCGCCAACTCCAACACCAGCACCAACCAAGACACCTGCACCAACTCCAACACCAGTAGAAACACCTAAGCCAACTCCAACACCAGCACCAACCAAGACACCTGCACCAACTCCAACACCAGTAGAAACACCTAAGCCAACTCCAACACCAGAGAAGAAGACACCAGGCTTTGAGGCAATATTTGCAATCGCCGGCTTAGTAGCAGTAGCATACTTGCTGAGAAGAAGAGCTTAATTTTCAAATTTTTATTTTATTATTTTTGCTTGAATTTACAATTGCAACAAAGCTTAAAAAAGTTTGTAGCATTTTTAGAGTGATGATACATGAAATTAGAAACACATATCTGAAAGATTTTGGTAATAATTTAAAGCTAGTTGGTTTCGCAAATCTCTTCATTTTGCTTTTATTGGGTATTCTTGCATACATTATCAGCATAATTGACCCTGCTTTTGATGCTCTTTTTTTAGCCCTCATATTTGGGATTTTTTTTGGGATTATATATACAGATGAAAGAAAAAAATTGGTTGTTGAAAGATCGTTAAAATTTTTACTTCCTATAGGTATAACATTTTATGGAGTTAATATAAACTTCCCGTATCTTAGCTATTTACCGATTAAAGTAGTCATCTTAACGCTCTTTTTTGCAAGTTTAATGGGCATTATTATTCTTTTATTAGCTAGAAAGTTTGGGGTGAGTAAAAATTTAGCCCTACTTTTAGCTTGTGGAACTAGTATATGCGGAGTTTCGGCAATAGCAATTTTATCTCCACTTGTAAATCCAAAAAAAGATGAATTTTCGGCAGCAATAATCATAATAACTGTTGTTGGGCTTACTGGAGCAATGCTATATCCAATGATTGGATATTTACTGTCTTTGCCTCCAGATACATACGCGTTGCTTAGTGGTGCAACCTTACATCAAACTGGGCTTGTAAAAATTGCATCCAAACCTTTTGGTAGTAAAGTTGTAATGGAGGCTTTGGCGATAAAGGGTGTAAGAATAGCAATGATCGCTTTAGTTGCACTTATAGTTTCGATCATCTATTCTGAATACAAATTTTATGTGCCATGGTATATAGGCTCATTTTTAATTGTAGCTTTATTCTCCAGTCTTTATTTGCCAAATATTGTTGTTAGCGTACTAAGACCGATATCTACGATTGCATTTTCAATAACTCTAGCATCAATTGGCTTTACGGTGAATGTAAAGCAAATACAGAGAGTGCGCCTAACCCCCTTGATATTGTCTTACATTGGTTGGTTTTGCTCTGTATTTATTTTTGTTCTTGTGGGTGGTAAACTATGAGAATGCCAATATTTTTGAAATTTGTAATTGTTTCATTAATTATTGCCCTCTTGTCTTTAGCCCTCTCTACACTGATCTTTATGTTTTATCAGACACTATCTCCAGCCTATGTTTTTTACGTACTTATAATAATAATTGGCATATCTTTTTTTGCTGCGGGCAGTTTTGTAGAACCTTTAGAAAAATTAAAAGTTGGATTTGAGAGCATAAGTAAAGGAGAGTTCAAAAGTGTTGACATAAAAACTGGAGATGAACTAGAAGAATTAGCGAAATCTTTCAATCAAATGGCTAGGGAATTAATTGAGAAGAAAAAGAGGCTTGAAAGTAGTGAAGAAATGTATAGAAGTCTTGTTGAAAACATAAATGACTGGGTCTTTGAGGTTGACGAAAA
>JAGGXN010000028.1 GCA_021163065.1 Archaeoglobaceae archaeon
CTTTTATATATATCAAAAGATATAGAGTTGAAATTCCTTAAAATTTTAAGAGTATTAGCCAAATACTCAAAGGTGTTTTTGTTACTACTTATTAAGTATATCTTCTTCCCCACTAAAGTAGTAAAGGTATATATGAAAAAAATTAAAACCCATATATACCTATCCTATTTTGGTGGGGAAACTATTGGTACTGAAAAGTAGTAAAATAACTTATTTTTCGGTTATTCTTCTCTATTAAGAAGTCTTTCAATTTCTTGTTTTTATACTGTTCTCTCCAATTGACCGCCATAATATTGTTCTCTTTTTATATATAAGAAACTCTCATTTCGTTAATTGCATAATAGCCATTTCCTCTTATGGCGTCTGCCAACCCGCTTCTGCCTGCCGATGCGGGATGGGGACCTTCTCACCTTTCTCTCCATCATCGCTCGGTCAAGAGGGGTGTTGCTCCACCCTCGCTTCCTCCCTCTTCTCTCATTCGCCTGTTCTCCCCCTGGAGGAAAAACATAAAATGTTTGGAGGGGTTTACGGTATTTTGCGGTAATTCACTTACGCTTCTCGAAAATTGATTTTGCCCTGAGGGCAAAACAAGGCTATATTATATCCCCGCCTTCGGCGGGGAGATTTAATTTCGCTCAATTTTCGGAATGCTCGTGAATTTGGTTAATTCTTTTTACCCGCAAAATCCCGCTCGTTGCGAATTTTTCTCACGACAACCCCTCCTTTTAGAGGGTATGTTTTTCCCCTTATTGGGGGAGAACATCGGCGAATTCGAGCCGAAGAGGCGTAGCGGGTTAGGGGTTTCGCAAACACCCCCTGGACTGACCAGCGCGATGATCCAACCGAGAAAGGTTCGGGTTCGTCGTCCCATCCCCGCGTTTAGCAGGCGCATCGCGGGAGTTGGCAGACAGGCGCCACAGGTGAGGAAATGGCTTCATACCTAGAAACTATGAGAGTTAAGAGCGATGAATTCGATGAAGTAGAGCGGTTAATTCGGTGCAAAGTGCCTCTAGAAGATTGGTCTCCTAGATCTCTTCGAATTCTCTCGGTGATGTTGGATTAATTTCTTTTGTTTCGATTTTAGTTTTTTCGATAGAAGCCGAGCATCCAGCTCGAGCTTCCGTCCCATGAGGGTGAAAGGCCCTCTTAGGGTTTTTTAGGTGATGTCTATGGAAATAAAATTGGTGAATTTAGGGACTCCTAACAGAAATATTGTCAAAATCGGTGACTTAGCGATTTACTTCAGTTATGAAACTCCAGTTGCATTTTCCAAATCAGGTCTGTTGTTTGCTTCAGAAAACATTTGGAGTAAAACGACAGGTTCTTTCTTGAACCTAATTCAGCCAGACAAGTTAAAAAGATTGCCTCACAAAGAATTTCAGCAGAGACTAAGTGAAGAAATTTCTAAGATTAAATATGACATACGATGAAGCACTTGATTCGATGGCAAAGGATTTCATTGATTGCTACAAAGAAGAACTTCAAGAAATAATTGAAGAAAACATTGATGAAGATGAAGATTACATATTCGATGAAGAGATTTACCAGAACTGGGATTTAATTGACAAAATTCACGAATGGTTGGATACAAGTTGGTATAGTTTTTTAAGGGAAGAGTTTTTAGATGACTGCAAAACAGAGTTTTCAAGTTGTGCAAGAATTCTCGATTTTGTCAGAGAAGAAGAGACTGATTCTGGTCTCTGGGAAGGTCAAGATCCAGAACAAGCAACGCAAACAAAGGCATTCTTCAGCGTCAGAAATGATTTATATTGGATAATAAGAGACAAAATCTTGGAGTTAATTAGAGACATCCAGAATGAACATGAGGATTAAAAGATTCCCGGACGGTTCATATGCGGTGTTTTTCAGAAAAGATGAAGTGGACTATATCAAGAAGAAACTCGAAAGAAGAGAAGAGTTAGATGATGAAGAAGTCGTTTTAGCAAGAGAATTCGAATTAATATGACAGCAGAAAAAGCAAAAGAATTGGTCATCAGGGGTGTGATCAGCACCCTTGAAGAGAGTTTCGAATATTCAGAGGAAGATGCAAGATTGTTTATCTCAGAAGCCTTAAGAAAATTGAGAGATTTACTATGATATTCAATACCGTTCCAGACATGTATAAAGTAAATTTGCAGAGAGTTTCTTTTTGTTCAAGAAATGAATCATTCAACAGGAAGGTTTTGCTCAGACTTCAGAGAGCCTGCGAGTTGCCAAGACCTAAAAGGTTAATTTCAACTCCTGGCTCAGATCAATATATCATCAAAGGTTCTTCAGGGGTTTACTATGAGGTTGTTCTAGGAAAAAAAGAAAAAAGAGCATATTGCACTTGTCCGGATTTTCAGAGGAATATGAAGATAGCAGAAGAGAAAGGATATGAATCAGTTGTTCCCTGCAAACATATATTGAAGATTTTGGCATACAGAAGAGCAACGAGAAAATAGTCAGTCAGTTTTAAGTTTTAAGTTTTTTTCGATAGGGGTTCAGTTTCTGAACTCCCGACTTAAGAAAGTTTCGGCTTTCTTAAGTTTTTAGTGACTCACCGAATCAATGATCTAATTTCGACAATTAGGGAGATTCATTTTTTCGAAATAGGTGATTTTATGCCAAGATTCAAAATTCGATGGTCTCAAGAAGTTTTAGAACACGGTTATTCAATAGTTGAGGCAAATGATATCGAGGAAGCATTTGATAAATTCAGAGAAGGAATCGGAGATGAAGTGATTGAAAACAGGGAGATTAAGGACTTCTCACTTATTGACTTTACCGAGGATAAATAGTATGATACGCTTTTCAGAAAAAGAATTGAGGAAATTGTGGTCAGAAGAGAAGTCAATTATTCTGAATGGCAAAAAATATAGAATAGGAAAAATGAGTTACGGTGATTATTTCTTGGAACCAGGTAAAGACAAAGGAGAATCAGCAGGTTTCAACAAAGGAACAATATGGCTTGAGAGAAAAACTCTCAAGAACAGAATTTTCTATGAATTTAGTTTTTTCGATAGGGGTTCAACAGGTGATAAATGATGAATGAACTTCATAACAGGATAGTAGAAGACAGAGACGAATACGAAGAGATAAAAAGAAAATTGGAAATAAATGATTTAATATCGGCAGTTCATAATCTTGGATCAGAATTTATCGATTTGCGAAAGCAACTCAATAGTGTTGAAGCATTGGTTATTGATTTAAGAGAAGTTTTAAGAAGCATCAATTGGGAGACTAAGAAATGCCTCAAGGGTGAAAATGGCTACAATGAATGCAAATTTGCCATCGGAGATATTGAAGTGCTTTTGAATACAATCTCTGCAATTCTTTCAAAAATTTAACATGAAATACACGGATTGCATCGGCTTCGATGGAAGCAATTACTACTGCAAAATTTGCGGAAAAAAGTTAGGCAAAACTTGGGAAAAAGCAGCAGAGGTTTTCAAACTTCATGGCATGCAACACGTCCTTGAAGAGACAGTTATGCATCATAGATTATTTTAACATGAAACTAAAATTTTCAGATTGGAAAAGAAAAGTTTTGTGCTATCGAAGCAAAGGTCTTTCATCTCTTATTAGAGTGAAAAAACATGTGGTTTACAGAGAATCTTCAATTTCTCCAAAGGTTAGATTGGAAGAAGGGATAATTGTGGAATATCTTGAAAGAGATGTAACCATCGGCGAAAAGGAATATCAACCTGCACAGAGGCATTTAATCGGTTATCATTACGTTGCATTGATAGAAAAAAACACAGATTTCTTCTGGATTCAGGGAAATATTTTCAAAGGCGAATATATAATTTTCGCAGAGGGATGCATTCATCCTATTCTAGACAGGTCAGATCGAAAAAAGGCATTCAAGGTTTTCAGAGAAGAATTGAAAAAAAGGTATAACATCGAAGTTGAAGACGAATTTGCAGATAGATCTGAAATTCAAAAATTAATATGACAGATCAATATAGAGAAGCGATTAGAAGAATCTACTTTAGAATTCAGAAATGGAAAGCCGGATTGGCAGGGGAGGTTTTGAAGGATTTCGCAGAAAAAGCAGATTATTTATTATTAGATGACGATTTCAGGAATTTAGCAAGAGGCGAAAATTCCGCAAATTAATTCCTCACCTGCGGCGTTTAACTTTTTTCTTTTTTCTTTATAGGTCGCCCTGTTATCTATGTTATTGGTTATCTACGAGGCGACCTTGTTTTTTTTAATATAAATACTTTTAATGTATAATTATGTAGCAACCCACCGAGCAAAGGAAAGGATGGTTAATAGTCCTCGATGCTCTCTGTTTTAAAAAAGGTGATCCGCATGGATGAGTCAACTTCGGCCTCGGCCATATATGGAGGAACTTTCCTCACAGGCAAGATGGCTAAGGAGATAGGTCTTGAAGGAGTTCAGAAAGTTGCGAAAGTTGAGAAGGTCTCCTTTACTAAGAAAGGGGAGGATTTAGAGCAGACTAAGATCGGTTTAACTTTTGAGAAATTTCCGGAATTTCAGTTATTGCTCAATAAGACAAATGCGAAAGTTATGATAGCAAAATTCGGAGATGATTTTTCACAATGGGAGGGCAAAGAAATCAAAGTTGTCATCAAAGAAGTTGAAGTTTCTGGTGTTCCTACTCCTGTAATCAGATTAGAATGAATGAAGATTATTCAAAAATTTTAGCGGGAGAAGCAATAACAATAGTTCAGCGAATCAAGGATTATCAGAAGGAAGACAAGAAAAGAATTCTGAGAATTGCAGCAACTTTACTATGACTGAGATAGTCAAGAGAACTCTTAAAACAGAGAAAACAACAATTAGCTCTGTTGATCATAGATTACAAGTTTCTTATAACAGCGATGGAAGATTGGTTTTTCGATTGATACCTTCAGGAGAGGAAGATAAAGACATCCTTATAATTTTCACCGCTTGGGACTCAAGGATTATCAAAGATTTCATCAATCGAATTTCGAAATAATGTTTGATAGAACTATGGAATTTGAAAAGTCAGATAAGAAGATTAAACACAATAGAGAAGAAAGTAATGATTATCCTATTTGTGTAATAGGAAGGAAGGGTACTGGGAAAACAGAGAAATTAATTGAATTAGCGGCAGAGGATTTTTCTTATATTGTAGTGAGAAATAAAGTAGTAGCTCAGAGTGTAGCGAAAAGAGCCAGAGAGATGGGAGTCAATATTCCATTTCCTCTTACATATGACGAGTTTATCAAAGGAAAATTCTATGGAAAAGGCATAAATGGTTTTATGATAGATGATGTAGATGCACTTCTATGGTATCTTGCGCGAGGAGAAAAAGTGAAAGCTTTGTCTTTGGA
>JAGGXN010000011.1 GCA_021163065.1 Archaeoglobaceae archaeon
GAAAGAAAATAACAACAAAGTTTTAAGTAAATGCATAACATTTAATCATGGAATCAATAAGCTTGGAGATTGATAATTCGTTGCACGAGAAAATCCTAAAACTAAGTAATGGAGATGTTGAGGGTTTTGTTAAAAAGGCTATAGATTATTACATCGAAAATTTTAAGCCAGTAGAGATCGACTACGATTCAATGCTTAGAATAATGGCCAGAAGCTCCTGTATGGTGAACCCTGCAAGTATCATTACGGTTAAGCTTAGCGATGAAGAAACAAAGAAAATAGAAAATTTAATCGGTAAAAGCGGAATTAACGTTTATCACTTCATAAAGGAGGCAATAAAAGATTACATCTACACCTTGGGTGAATAGGCTGTAAATCTAAAGTTTTAAATTTTAGTTTTTCAAAAACAACTTATGAGTAAAATTGAAGAGCTTAAGAGTCGTTTAGTTAACTTAAAAACGTTTTAAACGCTGTTAAAGAGGTATTTGTCGAAGATGAAGAACTTCGCAATAAATTAAGTCGTACTGGAGGAATAATCTCCTTAGCTTTAACGTTTATTGAAACTTACGATAAAGTAAAAGACAAATTCAAGAGTGAGGAGGAAAAAATTGCAGCCAGAGTTGTAAAAGTCGTATTGGAATCGATTAAAGATTTGGAGGATTTGGAAAATGTTGAGATTGACGGGAATGAATTTTTTGATCTTATATTTGAGAGCATTAAAGAGGGAAATCTCGATGATTGGGATGGATACCCATTAACCTTCCCTGGAATTTCCAAAGTTGACCAAAAAATGAGAGAAATTTTTGATAAAAATGGAATTGCCAAAAATAAATTCTACATCAAATTTATTCAAAAATTTGGTAAAGAATTTGAGGATTACTACAAAGGGCTTGAAGAAGTTAAGCGAGAGATTAAATTTTCTGAGCATTTAGAAAGGATGATAAAATTAAAAGATGAATCTCTCACAGGTGAGAAAGACGATCCTCCAATAAAGAAATACTATATTCCAAGTTATGGTTATTTGAACGACATTTCTGAATGGGGTACAGAATTGAATAGGGAAAGCAAGATAGCAGAAGAAATAATCGATGATTTCTTAAAAGATGATACATCGAAAATTCTACTCGTTGGAACTGAATTTGGAGTTGGGAAATCGACATTAACAAAGATGGTTGCTGCAAGGTATGCGGAAAGCTGGTCTGAAGAGCATTTCGTTCCAGTTTATATTAGATTGGGAGGATTATTGAATGTCAAAGAAATAGATGATGAAATTGACAAGGTTAAGATAAACAACTTTCAAAAGATTCTCCTGCTGCTCGATGGGTTCGATGAACTGAAACACAAGGATGAGTTGATTCAGCATCTTCCCGAAATTGTGAGAAACGAAAACATCAAAATTGTGATAACTTCCAGATTTGGAGTAGGAGAGGAATTTAAGGATCTATTGAAGGTATACAGACAACAAAATGAAAAATATCTACATCTGCAAAAGTTTACAGACGAGCAAGTAAACGAGTGGTTCAATAAAATAGGATCAAAATTGAATGTTAACAAATTAAAGGAGCTTGGAATTAAAGAAGAAGAATATAGAAAACCGATCTACCTCTATTTAATTTGGAGATTGGACAAAGAGAAAGAAATCGAGAAAATAGTGTCTAAGAAGAAGAGTGGAAATTACAGAGAAGCCAAGTTGTATCTAACGTTTACAAATGAGGTTTCGAGGCTTAAGGCCAAGTTAGTAAAGAGCAAGGAGTATAAAGAGTTTGAAATAGTTGAGAAGGGGGCAAGTAGTAAGGAAAGTGTTCCAGAAAAGTTGGAAATGAAAGTGAGAAAGTTGCTTATACACTTAGCAGCATTAAAAAGTTTTTATGGGAAAATAGATGAAGATTTTGCTAAAGAAAAGCTGGAAGAAGATGTAAGAGAGATTTTTGAAGAGTTGGGGTGGAAATATTTAATTACTACTTACATACATCCAAAAGAGTACGTTTTCATTCACAAATCTTTTCAGGAGTATTTGATAGCTGAATACCTCTTTACGAGCTTTTTAGAGGGAAAAAAGTACAGGTTGAATTTATCGGTAAGTCGAGAAACAATCGAATTCCTCAAGGGATTGGTTGAGATTTTTGTCGATGATTTGAAGAACAATAGAATGGATGAATTAAAGGAGATAATTGCGATAGCGGAAAACTCAGATAATGAAATTATGTTTAACAAACTTACTAAGGAAATGCATTCTGATAATATCAAAATTTTGCTGGAAAAACTTGCTGATAGAGCTTACAACTGGGTTTTTGATGAGAGAGTCTACTTTAAGGGCTATAAAGCTAAAAAAATTCACGATGTTGTTGAATTGGAGGCAGATTTATCTTTGTTATGGATAGAGAGGTGGATTTCTCTGATAATTGGAAAAAGATTGACAGACAGATTTGGAAAATTGAAAAGAGAAGAGAAAGAAATGCTGGCTAAGCTAATTCGATTTAGTCAAGTGGAATCGTTCTTGAAGGATTTGGCTAACATAGATTTGAGTGGGGCTTATTTGAGTAGGGTTTATTTGAGTGGGGCTTATTTAAGTGGAGCTAATTTGAGTAGAGTTGATTTGAGTAGGGCTTATTTAAGTTGGGCTGATTTAAGTAGGGCTGATTTGAGTGATGCTCGTTTGATTGGGACTGATTTGGGTGGGGCTAATTTGAGTAGGGCTTATTTGATTGATGTTAATTTGAGTGATGCTCGTTTGAGTGGAGCTGATTTAAGCGGAGCTGTAATTATATCTGACTACGAATCGAATTATAGAGATACAAAAGTGAAAGAAGCTGATTTTGAGAATGCGATAATAAACAATGAAAAATTGGTAGAGTATTTAAGGAAAAATGGAGCAATTAACGTTCCAGATGCAATTACAGATGAAGATGAGATTGTAAGAATATTGAAAAAGAGAGGTTATCCTAAATATATTATAAACTATGTAGAATATATCTTAGAGTAGTTCCTCGTAACTTAAAAAAATTAAAAAATACGATAACCGATGCCCGTGATCTCAGCTTTTTCAACATGAGGAGGATTTGTATTGTCTAAACTGATAAATTAGGCGTATTAGGTGTATTTCCCACTCTACAACTTCAATCATCCTAACTTTCAGGATTATAAGAATATTGGAGGAAAGAGTTTATCTAATTATAAATGTTTTTCTCAATCCATCTCTTAAGCTCGGCCTTTGGAAGGGCGCCAACAATTTGATCAACTGCTTTGCCATTCTTGAAGAAGATTATTGTAGGGATTGCAGATATGGCAAATCTTTGCGCTATTTCGATGTTTTCATCTGTATTAAGCTTTGCAAACACAACCTTTCCAGCATACTCCTTTGCCAACTCCTCGATTATTGGAGCTATCATCTTGCATGGCGCACACCAGTTAGCATAAAAGTCGATTACAACGTTTTCATTTTTTAACACCTCACTAAAATTCTTAGAATTTAATTCGATGGGCTTGGACAATTTTTCAGACTTTTTTTCAGACGTCATTTTCCTCATCATCTCCTCCAACTTTTTCTTCCTTATCTTCTCCAACTCATCCATAATAAATGAAGTTTACTCTCAACTTTAGAAACTTTCGGAATCGTGACTAAAATTTTACAACCCTACAGTCACCTTTGTAGTTTTCCTCATGTATCCCTTTAAGCATTCCGCTGCAAACAGGGCAATTAGGATTTGTTTCAAATCTAATCTCAAAAAATTCCATCGTTGACAGATCCAATCTCATTAATCTACCTTCCAACGGCTCTCCATAGTTTGTTATTATTTTTATAGCCTCATTTGCTTGAATACACCCCAAAACTCCTGCTGTTGACCCTACAACAGCACGACTTAAGATTTTTGATGCTGTAGGATAAATACATCTATAGCAAGGGGTTTTTAAGACTGTAAGAGCCTCTCCCTCAAATCCGTGTATTGCCGCATGCACAAATGGCTTTCCATTAATCTTACAGGCATCGTTTAGCAAATACCTAACTTCAAAGTTGTCAGGACATGAAACAACTACATCATAATCCCTAATTATATCCATAACATTACTAGGTGTTACTTCAAATGGATAGGATTTGACATCAACGTCTGGATTTAGCTTTTCAACAAACAGCTTTGCCGATTCTGCCTTATTCATCCCAACGTTGCCTACATGTATTGTCTGCCTTTGCAAGTTATGATATTCAACGACATCACCATCAACGATTCCAAGCTTTCCAACACCAGCAGCGGCTAAATACTGTATTGCAGCGCTTCCCAATCCTCCTGCTCCAACAACCAAAACCTTTGATTCAAACAACCTCTCCTGCCCTTCTCTTCCAAAAACAAGAATTTGCCTTTTGTATTTCTCAAACTTGTCCATTGGAGAAATTAAAAAACAATTTTTTTAAACCTTTTTATAGCATTTTACTAAAGCAACAATCATGTTTATGCCAAAAGCAGTTGCAATTGACATCGATGGCACGATAACTTATGCCAATAGAGCTATTAATTGCAAAGCCGTTGAAGCGTTAAGAAAGCTAAAAATCCCGGTTGTCTTAGCCACTGGAAACATTTCATGTTACGCAAGAACTGCTGCAAAACTCATAGGAGTTTCAGATATCGTAATTTGCGAAAACGGAGGAGTTGTCAGATTTTCTTATGATGGAGATGATGTTGTTTTGGGAGACATCGTTAAATGCCTAAGGGCTGTTGAATTGCTAAAAAAACACTTTGATGTGGAATTACTTGATGCAGAATACAGAAAATCGGAAGTTTGCTTAAGAAGGAACTTCGACATTGAGGAAGGGAGAGGGATTATAAAAGAAATTGAAGGTGTAAAGTTAATCGACTCTAGTTTTGCTTACCACATCGTAGATGCAAACGTTAGTAAGGGCAAGGCTTTGAGATACATAGCAGAAAAAATTGGTTTAGATGTGAAAGACTTTTTAGCCATAGGAGACTCCGAAAACGATATAGATCTTTTAAAAACTGCTGGATTCGGCGTAGCAGTAGCAAATGCAGATACAAAGCTAAAAGATGCTGCAGATTTAGTTACGAGCAAAAATGATGGAGAAGGAGTAATTGAAGCCTTAGAATTTTTTGGATTGATATGACTAAAATATTTAAAGCTTTGAGCATAGCAACTTCATGCAACTGAAATTCAAGGATGGATTGATACCAGTAGTAACTCAGGATGTTAATACCAAGGAAGTTTTGATGTTGGCCTACGCTAATGAAGAGGCTATTAAAAAAACAATTGAAACTGGCTTTGCACACTACTGGAGTAGAAGTAGAAAGAAGCTGTGGAAGAAAGGTGAAACTTCTGGAAACGTTCAAGAAGTTGTAGAAATAAGAGTTGATTGTGATAACGATGCTTTACTTTACTTAGTAAAGCAAAATGGTAATGCTTGCCATACTGGCAATTACTCTTGCTTTTACAGGAGGTTAGATCTAAATGAAGTACGTGATTGATACAAGTGTTTTAATCGAAGGAAGAATTTCCGAAATGATTGAGAAGGGAGAATTGAAAGGTACAATAATAATTCCCGAAGCTGTTTTGGCTGAATTAGAAGCTCAGGCTAATTTTGGTAAGATGTCGGGTTTTAGAGGCTTAGAAGAAATCAAAATCCTTAGGGAAATTGCCGAAAAGAAAGGAATTAGGGTTGAATTTAAGGGTGAAAGACCTACAGTTGAACAAATAAGGCTTGCTAAGAGTGGTGAGATTGACAACCTAATCAGAATGCTTGCCGAAAAGGAGAATGCAGTATTAATAACATCTGACAGAGTTCAATACACGGTGGCGGTTGCAAAGGGTATAAAATCAATGTACTTAAAGCAAGAGAGAATTACACCAGAAAAGACCAAAATCATGTCCTTTTTTACTCCAGACACGGCAAGCGTACATTTAAGGGAGGGAATTAAACCTTATGCAAAAAAAGGAAAGATCGGAGATTTAAAGCTTGTAGTTTTAAGAGATGAACCAATGAGCTTGGATGAACTGCATGACATAGCTCACGAGATTTTAGAGGCTGCAAGACAAGATGAGGACAGCAGCATAGAGATTGAAAGAAAAGGAGCTACTGTTATTCAGCTTAGAGATTTGAGAATAGCCATAGCTGAAAAACCTTTTGCAGATAAGATGGAAATAACAGCAGTAAGACCAATAGCAAAGGTTACGATCGATGAATACGGAGTTAGTGAAGAGTTAAAGAAGAGAATTGTCGAAAGACAGAGGGGAATTTTAATAGCCGGCCCTCCTGGAGCCGGAAAGTCAACGTTTGCAGCAAGTGTTGCAAACTACTTAATGGATAAGGGATATCTCGTAAAAACAATGGAGAGTCCGAGAGATCTCATGGTTAGGGATGAAATTACACAGTACGCTCCACTTGAGGGTGATATGGTATTAACTGCAGACATATTGCTTTTGGTAAGACCAGACTACACAATTTACGATGAGGTAAGAAAGACTTCAGATTTTCAAGTCTTTGCGGACATGAGATTGGCTGGAGTTGGGATGATTGGTGTAACTCATGCTACTAGAGCTGTTGATGCAATACAAAGGATGATTGGTAGAGTCGAGCTTGGAATGATACCCCAGGTTGTTGATACAGTAATTTTCATAGACGCTGGGAAGATTACAAAAATTTACACCTTAAATTTTACTGTCAAAGTGCCCTATGGAATGGTTGAAGCCGACTTGGCAAGACCGGTTATTGAAATAGTTGACTTTGAAACTAAGAAAGTTGAATACGAAATTTACACGTATGGTGAACAAGTCGTAGTGATGCCTGTAGGTGAGGAAAAAGAAGAATACAAAGTTTTAAAGAATGCAATCGAGAATAAGGTAAAAGATTACGTTGACGTTTGCGAAGTAGAGGTTTTGAGTAGCAAAAAGGCTATCGTTAAAGTTCCAGAAGAATACATTCCCCACCTACTCGGAAGGAAAGGGAGGAGGATAAAGAGGATAGAGGATGAACTAAAGGTTAGCATCGACGTTCAACCTTTGAAAGGAATTAGAAGGGAAAAAATTGAGGCTGAAGTGAGTGAGACAGCAAAGCACTGGATAATAAATGCTAAAGGCTTGGAAGGAAAACAAGTTGACGTATTTGCTGGAGATGAATACTTATTCACAGCATCTGTTGGAAAGAAGGGGATAATAAGGGTAAGAAAGGACAAAGATGCGGGAAAAGCTATAAGATTGGCTTTGATGAGAGGAGAGAAGGTTTATCTGCAGTATTAGCATGAGATATTTGTTTATCTTCGTATTTCTAATCACATCGGCAATAGCTTTAGCTGCAACACCAAGTTATCAAGAAGCGGGGATGGCTGTCTTTGAAAATCCCGGAGATGTTTCAAATTCGATATACTACATAGCATTAATTTTTGGCTTCACCGCTTTCATACTTTTGATTTCCAAATGGAGAAATCTGTTAAAAAGCCTACTTTACTTCTTAGTTTTTATTTCAATATACTATGTTCTAATACCTTTCCTTTCATTCTATGGCATAATAGTCGCAGCTTTACTAACAATAATGCTCGTTTTAAAGCCAAACTGGATAGTTATTGACATTTCAGCATTGCTACTTGCTGCTGGAGTGGCGTCAATATTTGGAATTAGCTTAAAACCTTTACCAGCAATTGTATTGCTAAGCATTTTGGCAATCTACGATGCAATATCTGTCTACAAAACAAAGCACATGTTAAGCTTGGCAAACTCCATTACAGACTTGAAAATACCAATGCTGTTTATCATTCCTACAGAGGGTTTTAATATTGAGAATGCAAAGGATAAAGCTGCATACATGGGTGTTGGAGATGTTGTAATCCCAAACATACTAATTGTTTCTGCCCAACACTTTTCAAACTCTCCAGCTTTATACTTTATAAAGTATCCAGCATTGTTCAGTCTTATTGGGAGTATTATTGGTTTAATAGCACTAATTTATTTAATCGAAAAAAAATCTGGAGGGCACGCTGGACTACCTTTTTTGAATGCTGGAGCTATCGTTGGATACATAATTGGTTGTATTATTGGATGAAAAACCAATATTTTTTAATAAAAAATAAAACTATGTTTCAGCAATTCAAAGAATTTGGATTGAGCTTGAAATTAAACTCTATTTTTTTCTTCCAACAGCTCTAAGTAAGACTTTCTTATACTATCCTTTGAATCGAACCCAAGCTGTTTAGCGATCTCAAACACCTTTTGTTTTGTAATCTCAAAATTGGCTTTACCTTCTATCTCTATCTCAATTTCCACAAACTTGCCTAATCCTTTAACCTCATCGTAGCATATGATCGCATCTCCAATTCTGTAAATTTTCCTAAGCTTTACAACTTCTCTAACTGCTTTAAATCCAAGTTTTTCAAAAAGCTTTATTGCTTTATTATAATC
>JAGGXN010000232.1 GCA_021163065.1 Archaeoglobaceae archaeon
ACCTGCTACACAACTGCATTGTTGCGCTGAGGCAACTCCAATCAATGCAATTAATACCAGCAATACTAGAACCAACTTCTTCATTTTTTAACCTCCCTCTATTTTACCAATCCTTATATTGTATCTCTACTATATAAATCATTCGCATTGTTTGAATGTGAGATTAACTTTAAAGCCATCCCCTTCTTTGTTTTTTTGTATTCTATTTTTATTGTACACAATTATATGCTAAATCTAAAACAAAATATTTACAATAATAAAAATGATAGATAGTATATTGGACAGTCAGTTTCTGGAAGCTATTAGATTTATTGGCCAATTATTTTAAAGCTTTTGCTGAATTAAATGTCTTGTCTACAGATTTCCATGGCTTTCTCCCATTTTCATCGAGTAAATTTTTATTTAAATTCGACTGCTACTGTAAAGCTGGTGCATTTTGGCATCACTTCTACAGCCCAAATACCATCAATTGGATTTTCAATAACATACTCCTTGACTTTTTCGTATCTATTTACTGTGTAATCTCCATTAATAACATCAACACCTAATCTTTCAACAATCTTTGGTTTAACATCAATGTATCCTTTAGGAGATCTTATCTTAACGTCAACATCAGCTTCTCTTTTGAAGCAAGATGTAGAAACTGTTATTTTAAGCATTGAAGCATTTTTAACTTCTATTTCTTTTACAAATGGTTCTTTGGGCTTTATGAAGACCTGCAAGTTTAAGCTCACTCTTTGTTTCCAATCTTCAATTGAAGCAATGCCCAAGTCTATTGTTCCTCTTAAGCTTCCTTTAGCGTTTTCTGGAACTTTTATTTCTAATTTGACAACACCTTTCGATTTTGGAGGAATAATTGGTGGAAAATCAATTTCTACGATATCTTTGTTTAGATAATCATATTCCCCGTAAATGCTGGGATTTAGCCTTATACTTTCATTTCCAAGATTTTCAACTGTTATGTTGTAAATGTAAGTCTTATTTGGCTCTACAACATCACTAATAAATTCGGGATAAACTCTAATTGTCTGCTTTAGAACATTTACGTATATTGATACTGTATTTACGTACATCGGAAATGGTAAAAATGGATAGCTAATTGTATCGTTTGTTAACGCAATCATACAGCTGTAACTTCCCCCTTCAGCATTCTTTGGAACTTTAATTGTTATCTTAATCTCTTTCTCCTCATTTGGCTTTAAAATAAAAGACCCATTACTTATTTCAATCCAACTCTCGTTTATGTAGTTAGCTAAAGGTAATTGAACTACTTTGGCATTAATACTTACATTTTTATTGCTTGGATTCTTTACATTTACAATAAAACTCTTAGAATCCCCAGGGTTTAATTTTAAACTTTTGAAGCTCGGTTGTACTACAATTTTTGTTATATTTTCATAACTCTCTTTTGCTGTTGCATTGCTAAAACAAAGCAGCAGTAATGCTAGTATTATCAAAATCCTCTTCATATTCCATATTTCATAGCAAATTTAAAAAAACTTATCCCTTTGCTTGGATGTAAATTTTGTAGATTCCCTTTTCTGCACTCTTACTTGCATCTATATGGACATTAACGAATGTTTTGCTTGGAAAAGCTTCACTTCCAGCAGGAACTCTAAGCTTTTTTGATGATGTTATTGAATTTCCATAAGTATCGTGGAATGAAATCGATATTTTATCCGGGCTAGGACCTTCAACGACTTTTTCAAAGTAAATTTCCACCTCTTTTCCAGTATTTTCTATTGTTATCTTTTTTGTGTAGCTTTGCCCTCTTGGAATTTCTATGCTAAAACTCTTTGGGGATACAGAAAGATTGGATTCTGTTACAATTACTTCGGCATCAATGCTAAAGTAATTGACAGCAGCAATAGCAACAATGGGTAATGCGGTGGCTAATAAGACTGCTAAAACATGCTTTTTTGTGAGCTTTTTCATAGGCATTATTTAAATCTATTATTGAAATATCTTTCTAATTTGTTCCCAGAAGGAAAAACTTGAGTAAATGTAAAGATAAATTAAAAAGTAAAAAATTTTAAGAATAAAATTTAAGGCCCGACTCCAGAGGGTTTTAATTTTACTTGAGTCTCAATACTATCTGAGTAACCAAATCCAGTAGCATTAACACTCTTTTTATCATTTCCTGGATTCCAGGGATTCCAAGAATCCCAGTAATATTTAGATTTGTACTCCTGTCCATTAGATGCTGAATAGATTTCATTGTGATACGCATGGCTTTCTGATGTAAAATTTGCATGTGTAAAGCTGCCAGTTTCTGCTTTAACTCTTGAACTTAAATCACCACTTTCTATTCCCGCAAGTGTGGCTGATGAATGAGCATTTAAGGAATGTGAAACCACAAACGCATCGAGGTTTCCGCACCATATTCGTTCTGCTGTAACGTAAACGTCTCTATCTGTTTTGCCATTGTGGGCATTGCCGTAATCGACCTTTGATGTGTCTTTAACAAAAGCACTGCCATAGGATTTTGCAGTATTTCCTACTTCTGCATAGAGATTTGTATTAAGCATTCCTGCATCAGTGAATTTTGCCCAGGTGGCGGCACTTTCATTTCCCTTAATCCATAATTTGTATTCCCACCATCCACCTTTTATTTTCAACCATTCTCCTTTTTCATCAGGATTCTTAGATGCCCACGCAGCGGAATATCCGTAGCTGCCTTTTATTATCGTTGTACTTTGGGCTTTTGCTAAACCATCGTATGCTGCTATTTGTGTTGCCCTAACACTTCCTTTGGCATCAAGAGATACCTTGACTTCTTCTTTATCTTCAACACCCACAACTTTTGGCGGTTCGCAGGGATCGTTGTTATTCACTTTTGCATTACTTTTTGTAGAGGAAGCGTAAGCTTCAATTTTTCCACTTCCCTCAAATTTGTTTTCAAACTCAGCTTTGTTTGGAGCAGCATAAACATTAGCAATCCCATCAACACTACTATTTGCTCTCACAACTCCATTTATTTCATAACTTTTTGTGTTGCTTTTTACTCCTTGCACGTTTATTTTATAACTTGAGTTTTCATTTGAGCTTGTATATTTTGAATTATGTTCAACACTTAAGTTTTCAAAGTCTATACTTCCCGCGCTTTCAATTTGCACGTTTTTACTTTTTTCAAGCAAATAGACTTGATCCCCACTATTTTTTACAGAAACTGTTACAGTTACACTCTGAGTAATTGAGATTGTTAGCATTAAAGTTATGGCAAGCATCCAAACTTTGTTTTTGTGTCCCATGTGATATAATTAATTTAACTAAATAAATAGATATATGTATATAAAATATGTGCCACCATTACATTTAACATTAATGTAATTTGAGCATGTGCTCGTTAAACGTATCGGTGAAAAATTAAAATTTAAAAAATTTATAAAGATAAAATTTTACCCCAAAATGCGGTATTTCTTAAAACTTTTTGCAAGTTGGTATTTGTCTATATCCATTCCAACTTTTTTCTCCATGTCAATTATACCGTCTTTATTGTGATCTAGCAGTGTAAGCAAAGATTCTTTTACACCCCAATAATTTCCTAAGTAGTTTGTAAACGTCTTTCCCTCGTATTCGTACTCGATCTTATCTGGACTGTAAAACCTATTGCCACCTATGGTTGATACTCTACTGCTCGAAAAATCATTTAGATAGATTAAATTGGATTTTGAGGTTATAAACAATACATAATTTCCGATTCCATTTTTTAAACCAACAACGTTTCTCGTTAGTGTGTTTTTGTCTCCAGAAATGAATATTCCTTGTTCATTATCGACTATCGTATTGTTTCGCACAAAATTCTCGTTACTTTTTATCAATTTCAGCGCATAATGCGTTATGTTAGATATTCTATTGTTCTCAATGTTGCATGAATTTGAATTTTCC
>JAGGXN010000024.1 GCA_021163065.1 Archaeoglobaceae archaeon
AAGTCTGCAACTTTTATTGCCAACTCCTTGACGTCATTGCCTTCAATACCCAATTGCTCTGCAAACCACTTCAACTTCTCAACGTCTCTAATTTCGTACGGTGTTTTTCCCTCAGCGGTAGCTTTTAATGTTTTAGCAGCTTCAATTGCGTGATACGTATAAGCCTCAGTTCCGAGCATGTTAAGGTGGACAAAGTTTCTTACCGTCATCCCTGCAGCATCAATTCCACAAGCCCCATAGGGATTCTTCTCCGAAATTCTGCAAGGACCCATTGAACAAAGTTTACAACTCAAACCTTTTGAACAAAAAGGACATCTCCCTTTTTCTTGTGCATTGTATCTGTCAACTATGTTTGTCACACCATCCTTCTTAACTTTTTCATACATCTCGTTTATACTCTCATGGTAGCTAACATTTCCTTCAATCTTCATAATTTTTATTAGATTAACAAACTATATCTCAATTTACCCTAACATCTTCAAATTTTATAATTCCAAAACTTAAAAAATTTTAATTCTCGAAAAGGTATGTTCGGAAAGTTTATTTTCGGAATTACAAATGACAAAATATGCTTGAAGTTCAAATTAAAACATCTTTACCGGAATCTTGTGCTCTTGGAGCCTTAAACGAGATTTTAAAAAATTCTATTTTGAAAATTGAGGGATTAACAAGGATAGATAACAATGTAAAAGGGTTGTTAAACGTTAAAACAAAAAAAGTTGAAGATGTATTGACGAATTTACCATCTTATTGTGAAGGTGTCGTATTATCATCGCAAGAAGTTAAAGTTTTAATTAAAGAGCATACATGCCTTGTGGCATATCCAATTCTCGAATCTGGATGCTTAATTACAAACGCAGAGTTGGTTGGGAAAAACATTGTTTGGAGTATTATTTGCGATGATGAATCTTTTTTAAGCTTAATGAAAATGTTAGATGAAGCAGAAGTTGATTTTGAGATGATTTACAAGGGTAAACCGGGAGAGAAATCTGAAATTACATACAGAGAGGAAGAGATTCTTAAAATAGCTTTAGAAAAGGGCTATTTTGACTTTCCAAAGAAAATAAAGTTAGAAGAGTTAGCAAATCATTTCGGCATTGCACCATCAACTCTTTCTGAGATTTTGAGGAGAGGACAGAAAAAGATTTTAGAAAAATACTTCTCAAGATGAACGTGGAAAAGATAATTAAAAACAGGTTAAAAGAATTTGAAAGGCTTGGAAACTCGAAACAAACTTTATTCGATTTTTATCCATTTTTAAATTTAAAGATAAGAGCAACGATAAAAAGTGAGTTGGCTTTTTGCATTTCTACTGCCAACTCATCTGCCATTTCAGGATTATACTTCCAAAAACAATTGGAGAAATTTGATTTTAATAGAATAGAAGTCGAAAAAATTGAAACGCTTTTAAAACAAGCGGGAGTTAGGTTCTATTCCAAAAAAGCGATTTACATTTCCAAAGCGTTGTTAAATTTTGAAATTGTAGAAAGAGCATTAAACATAGAGGACAAAAAAGCAAGAGATATCCTTGTAAGCTCAATTAAAGGCTTGGGCTATAAGGAGGCAAGTCATTTTTTAAGAAACGTTGGTAGAAAGAATATAGCGATTATCGATAGGCACGTTTTGAGGTGGATGAGGGAAAGAGGATTAATTGACAATATTCCAAAAAATTTAAACAAAAAGAACTACTTGCAGCTTGAAAGAATCCTTTCAAAGCTTAGCGATGAAATTGGTATGAACTTGGCTAAACTTGATTTATACATGTGGTATGAGAAAACTAAGAAAGTTTTAAAGTAACCAAGAAAATTATTTATAAAGGATGTTTAAATGCCTTAAATGCATCAAATGCAATTGATTGCTGAAGAAATAAAACTTTCAAATCCCTCTCCAAAAACTGGAGAGAGTATTAAAATTTACGTTAAGATATACAACAGTGGAGATACAATGAAAAACGTCTGGATCTTTTTTTATTGGATTCCTGAAATAGTTTTCAATAGCCAACAAATGCAGAAATACCTCAATCCAGAGTATGAAATTCATAGAGAATTTTTCGAAGAATTTGAGTCAAATGCTGAGAAAACCGTATCTTTCGAATGGAAAGTAAAAGAAGGTTTTAAAGGGATCTTTGTTTACGCTGAGACAAAAAATTCAGGTTAAGCTTTGCAACATTTCTTCTATTTTCTTAATTTCTTCCCTTATTTTTTCATTTGCTTTAGAGCTATCTAAATACTCTAAAATCCCTCCACACTTAGGGCACGTAAAGTTCAATTCCATTGCTTCCTCATAAGAAACTTTTATGCAGCCATTCGTGCAGATATAATACACAGTCGACGTTTCAGCCTCCAGTTTTTCTTCCAATTTTCTCTTAGTTTTTTCTAACTCATGTTTCAATACATCCAACTGCTTATCGTAGTTTATTCTCCAATAATACTCCATCCATCCAGTCTCGTCGTCTCTCCTTCTCTTATACTCAGCTATACCTAGCTCGTATAAAGAAAACAGAGCCTTTCTTATCTCATTTATCTCTATTCCTAACTCCAAAGCCAGTTGCTCGTCAGTAAACTCCCCTTTAGGCTTTAATGTATAGATTATTAGTCCAACTTCCCCAGCAACCCTTTCAATTAACTCTTGCAACAACTCTTCAGCCTGTATTTCGTTCACATTTATATTTTATTACAACTAATCCTTTTTTAATCTTGCGATTTAGCTTTATGAGATTCACGAAGTATACTGATTTTTCTAGATAAAAAGTTTAAATATTGAGTATATACTGCAACAAGATTAGATTGATATGGTG
>JAGGXN010000206.1 GCA_021163065.1 Archaeoglobaceae archaeon
ATTACTTAAAGTTGCTGAGAAAGTTAAAAATGATGAACTGAAGTTTTTTGTTGTTGATGCTTCGCGGAAAATCATAAACGTCAATGGCATTATGTGTACGTTAGAAAATGGCGTATATTTTGATGTGTTTAAAAAATCGATAATAGACGGAAAACCGATAACGTTGGTTTTAAACATGAATTTGGGAAATCCAAATTATATATATTTGAGGAAAACTGAAATCAAAATTCCAAAAGAAGTTTTAGGAAAGTTGTTCAAAAAGTTGAAGGATAATGAAGTTATTTTAGATTTGATTAGTACGCCTTATGGAGTTGAAGACGTAGACTTTGAGGAAATAGGAGTAATTGATTTCGTTAAAGGTTGTTTGAAATTTGAGAGTTTATACGGCGACTTCCTAACACTTGATGAGATTAAAAAAATGGGTAAGGTGCCAATTGTAGTTAACGTTAAACCTATTGAGATTTTTAAAGACGAGTGTAAAAACTTATGGAATAAACAACAAAGATTACATCCCTTGAGTGGTAAATATGATAGCTTTTTAACGATGACTTGTCAGAAAGTTAGTGATTACTTCTTTGAAAGATGTGAAGAGTGCAAAAATAAAGGTAACGATTGCGTATTTGGATGGAGTGGGCACCATATAACGAATCCAGATTTTAGGGATCTATGTCTTAGGAAGGATATAATTGCTATTAAAGTGGAAATGCCAAAGGAAGTGAATATGAAGAAAGTGATAAAAGTTGTGGAACAAGGACGATTAGTTAGAATTGAAAATCACTTTATTCTCGATAATCCTTTTGTAAAGGCTATATGTGAGATGTGGAAGAACAAGAAAAACACTTTAGATGAAATTAAACCTATATTCGAAGAGATTATTAGGAAGGTAGCAATTTATAAAGGTTATAAAGGCTACGTAACCTTAGAAGACATCGAAGAACTCGCAAGTAAAAATGAGGACATTAAAAAAAGTTACGAGTTAATCAAAAAGTGGATTGAAAATTATGGCAAAATCGAAAAGCAATAAAAACCAAATTAACGCTGTAGTTGATAAAAATAATTTTCTTGAAAAAGCTAAAGAGTTAGGTTGACATTAGCTATGGTTTAGAAGAGGTGCATAGAGGCTGTTACTTAATTCTCGACTTTCCAGGCGGTAAAAATTTCATTATCTCGTCAGGAGTTGCTATGCTCCTTACAATATGTTTTTCATCATCCTTTGCCATTGAAATTAGCTTGAATGCAATTTCTTTTGCAATTTCATTAGGCTGTTGATTGCCAATGTCTATTTCAACATAGTAATCGCAATATTTCTTAACAGCACTTAGCGGCCCTCCAAACACTCTGAATTTTTCCAATTCAACTCCAATGGCGCAAGATAGGGTTGTGCTAATATATTCTCTCTTTCCAACAATGTAAAAGCTTCCTTTTGGCAAGTACTCTCCAGCCTTTGCCGCTCTTTTAACTTGCTCTGGTTTAACGTAGTATACTTCTCCGCTATACTTTCCTTCTTTCCAGAGAGATGAATAGGTTGCAGCAAATTCTGCTGCTTCAATCAAACTTTGCTCTGGAGCTTTTTGTCCATTTTTCAATATTGTGGCAGGAGCTCCCGGAGCTTGCGTGTGGAAAAACAGATCATTAGGCTCTAAATATTTTGAAACAATTTCTTCATTCATCGCCGCATTTCTCCCGCCAATGACTAAAAAACCATCAGACGTGATAAACCATCTAAATCTCTCAAACCATTCTCTCTTTCTAACAACTCTTATACTTTCAACGTATTTCTTAGCTTCAATTTCCTCAATGTTTTTCATCTCCTCTTTTGTCTTTTCAATTGCCTTCATCAATCCATCCAACTTCTCCCTAATTTTCTTGGATTTATTGTAATACTCATCTGCTATCTGATGCAAAGTTTTGTTCAAATTTAATTCAATCGCATGCTCAATTTCGACAACTATGCTGTTGGACTTGGGCTTTATTTCTTTAATAATCGAAATCAACTCATGGTTTTTCTTGCTATCTAACACAGCCTTTATCTCATCCCAAGACATCTTTTCTCTTGCTTTTCTGAAAGCATTCAGTATTTTCTCTAATTTATAATAATTTTCGTAGATTAAATCCCCTATTCTTCTATATTTAGCCATTTCTTCTTCAAATTTTCTCTTTGTCTCTTCTTGAAGCTTTAACCTATTTTTTAGCTTTTCAAGTCTTTCAGATTTCTTTTCTTCCTTTTCTGCAAGCTCAACAATCTTTTTTGAATAAAATTCATCTAAAGCGGAATTGAAATCGTCAAAAAATTTCTTTTCAAAATCTTTGTAGTATTCCAAGTTTAAGGGTACAACATCAAAATAGTCTCCACCTTTTATAACTATTTGCGGCTCCAAATTATTTTCAACAGCTTCAAATAGAGAAGTTACTACGTCTTTTATTCTTTTAATCTCATCGCTACTAAGCTCCTCAACTTTTTTATTTTTCTCTATTCCAGTTTTTAGGCATACTTCTTCAGCATAGAGCCCCCCAAGCCCGATGTTGGCTAAAGCCCTGACAACGTCTTTGCCTTTAAACTCCAGTCTATTTATTAATTCAATCGGATTCTTTGGTTCTGGAAAGTTGTAGACTTCTTTAGGCTTAAATCTAAATTTTAACGGCATTATAACTTCAAAGTCTTCATTTACTAAGATGACATTTCCTTTTGAAAAAAGCTCAGCAATTATAAACTTTTTCTCTTCCCTCTCAACCAGTATTTTAACGATTCTATCGAAATCAAACTGCTCAATTTCTTTGATTCTTCCTCCTTCTAAGTGTTTTCTCAGTATCATTGCAAAACTTGAAGGGATTCTTGGACTCTTCTTTGGAAACTTTGTAAGATGTATTCTCCTTCCAGCTTCGATAATTAAATCATTTCTTCCATTTTTGGATCTTATCTTAATCCTAATCTCATCTGGAGGATAATGATAGATTTTATCAATTCTTCCACCAACAAGTTTTTGCAATTCATTTACGCAAGCCCTTATGTCAAATGATGACATCGATTTCATCTTTCAATTTTCTGCAACTCTGCATATAACTTTAGACGTCTTCCTTGCTAAAAATAACTCCAAATTTCATTAGATCGTAGCCATTGCCTATACTATTTTCTTCAACAATCAAAAATGCAGCTTTGCTCAATCCGTAAGGCTCCATGCATGAACCTATTGTAACAACCATTCCATTCTGTTCAACCTTAAGAACTTTCATGGGCTCGTGGCTTCTTACGACAACTTTGACATTTAAAGTTTTAAGCAACTCCTTGGTTGCTCTTTTTCCAAATAACATTCCTATACCCCTAGGGTTTGGAACGCAATCTTCCCCTTCCCATGGATCATTCCACATCATTTCAAGCATAATGTCTTCAGAAGGATTGAGTATCTCCTCAAATTTAATTCCTTCAATATCGATTCTTCCATTTTTTGTTGGAACACCGCCATGAACCAGCCATAGATTCTTTGTGATTGCAGAAATTGGCAACTTTTCCCAAAGTTTTTTCAACCTTTTGTAAGCTTCATCACTCCCAAAATAACTTTCAAGCTTTAATGGAAGGTCATGAGGTGATACAAGGCTACTTTCATGATTTCCTCTTAGCAAGACACTTTCATCCTCGTTTGCCCTTTTTAGCAAAGCATAGTAGGTTTCAACTGGTTTTGAACCTCGATCTCCGTAATCTCCAAGGAAAATTATTCTATACTTAACTTTGCTAAGAATGAAGTTTAATGCATTAAAATCAGCGTGAATATCCCCTACTATCGCAAATTTATCGTCCTTCAATTCGTAACATTTATCGCCGAATCTTTCAATTAATTTATCCACCTCCTCCAAGAAATCTTCAAGTGCAATCACAAAAATGTTTTATCTAAGCCTAACTTAACTTTTATGTGGCTAAGATTTGGATTTCAAGGTTTGATCCCGAATTGGCAGAAGCTTTTAAAAGACTTTTTGTGGGAATTGGAGTAAAAACAATGGGCTATTTGACAATCACAGCGGGAATATTTCTTGCGATTAAAAATAGAAGTTTAGCCTTAAATATCGTTTTTGTTGGGATAATATTAGTTGCCTTGGGATGGGTTTTAATTGTGAGGGCTTTAAAGCAAAGTAAGCATTAAAAATATTTTTAAAATACAACTTTTTTAAATTGAACAAATGGACATAAAGGAACAAATCAAGCAGTTGGAAGAGGAAATAAAAAATACCCCATACAACAAAGCTACAGAGCATCACATAGGTAAATTGAAGGCTAAACTTGCAAGACTTAGAGATGAACTTGAAAATCAGAAAACAAAAACTCGTAAGCAGGTTTTCTCAATAAAAAAGGAGGGAGATGCTACTGTTGTCTTAGTCGGCTATCCATCAGTTGGTAAATCTACTCTTCTCAACGCACTTACTGGAGCGAAAAGTGAGGTTGCAGACTATGATTTTACGACGCTAAAACCGATTCCTGGTATGCTTGAATATAGGGGAGCTAAGATACAGATTATTGACATACCCGGAATTGTTGAAGGGGCTGCGAAGGGAAAGGGTAGAGGGAGAGAGATAATTTCTGCTGTTAGAAGTGCTGATTTGGTTTTAATCATTACCGACGTTTTCAACGTTGATAGTTTGAATATAATAAAGAGAGAGCTTTATGAAGGAGGAATAAGGCTAAATCAAAAACCACCCGAGGTTGTTATAAAAAAGAAGGATAGAGGAGGAATAAAAATAACTTCTACAGTCCCCCTATCTCTTGATGAAAAAACAATTGTTGCAGTACTTAGGGAGTATAGAATACACAATGCTGATGTTTTGATAAGGGAAGATATTACCATAGACAGGCTTATAGATGCAATTCTCGGCAATAGAGTTTACATACCGGCTATCTATGTTGTTAACAAAGTAGATTTGTACGATGTTAAAGTAAACAATGCGATTCCAATTTCTGCAGAGAAAAAAATAAATTTAGATAAATTGATTGATGAGATATACAACAAGCTTGAGTTTATAAGGGTATTCTTAAAACCTCCGGGAAGCAAGGTTGAGGAGGAACCAATGATTCTCAGAAAAGGGGCGAGGATTGAAGATATTTGCAAGAAGTTGCATAGGGACATGCTGAAAAATTTCAGATATGCTAAGGTTTGGGGAAAATCTGTAAAGTTTAATGGGCAGAGAGTTGGCTTAGATCATATTGTTGAAGATGGTGATATCGTAACAATTTACGCTTAATGGATGTAGGCATCGACAACGTAGTGCGATACTCCCGGAGAGTAATTTTTTACCTTTCTAAAGCTTAAAATCTCAGCTTTTTTCCCAACTTTTTCTGCGGCTATTTTTACTCTTTTTATTGGCCTATCAAACACGGCTTCAGGTGTCGATTCATGGTAGTGGATTGTTCCTTTGCTTCTCAATGCCTTAATAGCTACAACCAAAAATTCGTGGCAGTAAAGGTGTCCCATAATTACTCTGTCAGCAAAATTTTCTGGAGTAACATACATGGAATCGCCGAGTATTGGAGTTATGCTAACTTTGTTTAACCTTATGTTTTCAAGCAGATATTTGTAGGAAACTGGGTTTATCTCGATAGCGTAAACCTTGGCCTTTGAATATTTGGCAATCGGAATTGAAAAATAGCCAATACCAGCAAACATGTCTAAAACTACCTCATCATCTTTTACCATTTTTGCAATCCTAATTTTCTCATACTGATTTCCCAAGCTGTACATGACTTTTGAGACATCCAATTTGAAAAGGCAACCACTCTCCTTATGAATTGTCTCACTTCCACTTCCCGCAATTAATTCAACCTTTGGTTTTCTTAACATCCCTTCCTTTCCCTTGTCCATCCAGACTGCCTTGCATCTTGGATGCATCTTTAAAAGAGTCTCACCTATCATTTTTTTAAATTCTTCAAGTTCTTTTGGAATCTTTATCAGTATTATGTCTCCTATTATTTTGTATCTTTTTGGAATTAATTTGTGGTATTTCTTTTGCATTTTTTCCTTTAAAATCTCGTACAAACTTCTTTTTCTTGCGAAAACCGGATTTTTTTGCTCAATAATTTGATATTCATTGAATAAATGCTCAAAACCATCATAAATTGGAATTTCAACGTAGTCTTTATCCTGAATAATAAGCCTACTTTTATCCTTGGCACCACTTTTTTCAGCCAACTTTCTAACGTGTTCAGCCCTTTCTTTTGGAACTTTAACGGCTTTCATTTAACAGTTCTTTTGGTATGATGTAAAACTTATTGCCCAATTCTAAAATAAAAATTTCCTCTCCAGTTTTAACTTCAGCATTTTTCTCAGCAAAGACGACTTCGTTATTTTCAAGATTTATCAGCTCAACAACGTATTCATCGCTTTCAACAACAACTCCTCTCTTTATCTCCTCCTTCCTTGCAAGTAATTTTGGGTTCTTTAACGTTACATTTTGCTTAGTTTTTATATCAACAGCTTTTTTAATCTTTGCATTTGTTACAATACATATTTTTCCATCATCCTTAACAACGTCTCCATTCTTGTAACTTGGCAACCTGACCAAATACGTAAATCTGTAAAGATCCCTACCATCAACCCTTCCAGATATCGTCTTGCTTTCCTTAATCTCAGCACCAAATTCATTGACAATCTTTCTTGATACTTTCTTTCCAATGTTTCTACCACCAAAGTAGTAGTCTATTCCTTCCTTCCTTTCAACAATTTTTGTAATAAACGCTTTTTGATTGTCTTTTTCTGCCCTCAAAATCTCGTTGATGATTTCGTTCACCTTCTCAATCTCCTCTTTCTCCAATTTTCTTTTATCTGCCCTTAATTGCAAAATTGATTCGTAATAACCTCCAGACTCTCTACTACACTTTGTACAAGTCTCCTTCAAAATTTTTAATTTTGGTTGCTTAACGATTTCAACATCAACTTTTGAAATCTCTCCTTTAAACGTTATTGTGAATGGATTGTAGGATATTAAAATCTCTTTAATCTCAAGCTCAGGATGAATGCGAACGTTTTTTGATATCAAATAATCGATTACGTCTTCAAAATCTAAAGTCCTCCATTTCCCTTCAAGCTTAAAACTACCACATTTTGGACAAGTAATAACGATAAAGTTGTCTAACCAAATTAGTTCATCCAAATTCGTGCAATTTAAGCAAACTCCCTCAAATTCTTCTCCACATTTTGGGCATATCATTTAAAATTTAATTGTTTTTCAAGTTATAAAAAACTACTTCAAGCTTGAAATAAATTTCTTGACATCATCTTTTACCTCTTTGTAGTTGTATGTGCAAACTTTAGCATTACCGACGGGAATGCCCTTCAGCTTGAGCGGATTGAAAGTTTCTCTTCCAACACAAATTATCAATGCATCACATTTGTATTCATCTCCACCAATTTCAACACTCTCAACCCTGCCTTTTCCCTTTATTTGAAAACTCTCATTCGATGTTACTTCAACGTTGTATTCCAATTTATTAAATTGCGTTTCCGCAATCTTGATGATTTCACCATCTCCAATCATCAAAACTTTCTCGCCAATCTTCAATCCAGAAGCTAAGGATTTTAGGGCGCCATCTAAGGTGTAAACTCCTTTCATCTTGTTTCTCATGACTAAGCTCTTCACAGGATTTTTGTCTGCAGCACCAGTACAAAGTAAAATGTTTTTTGAGTCTAACCTCTTCACGCTATCGTTTGATGTTACTATTACCGGCTTCGTTTTAACGACAGTTCCAAGCTCTACTTCTACTTCTTGCCTCAATTCAAACATTTCGTTAATAAATGGTTCATAGTATTGTCTAAATTCTGGAAGTTTTGAAAACACGTTTAATTCTCCTCCAATACTTTTCATTTCAAATATCATTGCATTAAATCCTTCGTCAATAAGTGACTTGTAGCACATCAGTCCTGAATACCCTGCGCCCACGATAGCGTAATCTACTTCCATCTTAACCACCTTTTCATTGTTTTAACATCTGTTCTTTCAATAAATTTCATTATTTAACAATCATCTTCACTGCTTTTATAATTTACCTCATTGTTTAGATTCGCTTTCAATCATTCTATAACAAATCTCCACTCTCTCCTGATTTTTGGAGGGGAAGTGGCTAAACTGTTTCTTTTTAAAAGCATTAAATCCTCAAAATCGTATTTTCTCATTAAATCTTTAAGGTTTGACAAAATGCATCCGGGAATTTTCACATTTACACACACTTTTTCTTGAATTTTTGCAACAACTTTAATAAATTCTGCAAGATTTTCAGTTTTGCTAATATTTAATCCGGCTTTTAACAATTTTTCAGCATTTTCTTCATAAACAGAAAGCGGTTGAAGAAAAAATTCATTAATACCAATTTCATCACACATCTTTGCAATTTTTACTAAATCTTCATCGTTTATTCCCGGCATGTGTATTGATCTAACAACACCAATGCAATCTGCCTTAGCAACATCTCTTAAAGCATTAATAACTTTGTCAAAGGCATCTACGCCGGTTAATTTAGAATAATTCTTGCCAAAACCATCTAAGCTAATCATAACAATATCAACCAGTCCATCAAGCTTATCCATATCTAAAAAGACTCCATTAGTTTGCAAATCTATTCTTACATCACCGCTTACATCACCAAACCTTTCCTTTAGTTTTTTGATTATATAAGCTACCTTTTCACATCCAACTAACAATGGCTCGCCGTATTGAGATATGGTAATTGCCTTAGGACTCAAATCGCCGTAATACCCCGGTTTGGGTGCAGTTTTGTTTTTCAAGGCAACGTTTGAATAGCAAAAAATACAGTTTAAATTGCAAGCAGTCGTAATCTCGTAGCTAGGATGGTGTTTTGGCTCTTTTATTGTTAAGTCTACTCCTTCACAAAAAATGCAGTGGGATGGGATTTCCATTTTTTCAATAAACTTTTTAAGTTTGCGAAAATCAGAATTAATAGAATTAAAATAAACACCTGTCATAATCACTTGTTGGATTTATCTCGCCAACCAAGTTTACTTTCACAAGTTTTTTAGCCTCCTCAAGTTCGTAGTTAGCCAACAGCCACATCACTTTAATTAGTGCTACTTCTGGCAGCATGTCTTCACCTTCAACAACTCCAGCCTCAAGTAAGTATCTGCCCGTATCGTAAACCCTATCGCAAACCCTTCCCCATAGACATTGGGAGGTCATAACGATTAGACTTTCATTGGATATTCTCCTTATTGTATCCAGCCAATCAGTCGAAACGTGTCCTAAACCCGTCCCTTCAAGCACGAATCCTCTATAACCCTTATCAAAGTAGTAATCCAGAATATCGGGCTTTAAGCCTGGAAAAAACTTGATCAATACAACTTTCTCCTCCAGCTTGTCCATCAGCTTTAATTCCCTCTCATTCCTTCTTACTCTATCAGAAATCCATTCTATACTACCAAAGTAATCTACCTTCCCGATTGGTTTACAATTTACAGATTGGAAGGCATCTCTCCTTGATGTATGGTTTTTCCTAACCTTTACCGCTCTGTGTATGTAACAGTAATTGTCACTCGTAGAGCCATGCATAACAACAACAACCTCTCCCAAATCTGATGTTACTGTTTTGGCTGCACAAACCAAATTCATTGCAGCATCGCTAGATGGTCTATCACTACTCCTCTGCGCTCCGACAAAAGCTATAGGAACGGGTGTTGAGAGCATGAATGATACTGCAGATGAGGTATAGGCCATCGTATCTGTGCCGTGGGTAATAATTATACCTTCATAACCGTCCTTTATGGATTTGTAAATCTCATTTGCAAGCTCAATCCATTGCTTTGGTTTCATGTTCTCGCTCAATATGTTGTACAAAAGCATCGCATCAACGTTACAAACCTCCATTAACTCTGGAACTTCAGCGGCAATCTCTTCAGCCGTAAATTGACTTGTAACTGCTCCAGTTCTATAATCAACCTTACTCGCTATTGTTCCACCTGTAGAGATAATCTTAACGTTTGGTAAACCCTCTTTATGCATTAATGGTGGTAAAGATGGAGGAATCATTTCTTCTTCAATGACTTCTAAAAGCTTGTAATCTTTAAAACCAACATTATAGCCATTATCGAGCTTTAAAACAAATGTTTTAGTCGGAGAGGGCATAACTATTCCTTCAAACTGCCTACCTTTTGCTTCAATTCTTACTCTCTTTCCAATCAAATCCATATTAAAAATTTGAATGGCAACTTTTAAAGTTTTAGATTCCCAAAGTTTTAAACCACAAATTTTAAATCGTGAATAGCAAAAAAAATTTGAGGGCCGGTAGCTCAGTGGTAGAGCACCCGCTTGGCATGCGGGAGGCCTGGGGTTCAAATCCCCACCGGTCCATGTATTAATGATTTGTTATTAATTTGTTGTTGGGGATTTTTAAATGAGTGAAAATGAATTTGAAAATGTAATATATATTAGAAATAAGCTTGAAGAATTAAAAGAATTTATTGACGAAACCGCTGAGAGAAAAATAAGAGAATTTTTAGAATCTCCATACAAAAATCGATTACTTTCCTCATTTTTTGAGCGATGGGCAATTCTTCTCGAACATTATGTATGCTCTATTAATAGAAGCAGAGATCTTTACGATATTCTTGATACTGTGC
>JAGGXN010000090.1 GCA_021163065.1 Archaeoglobaceae archaeon
AGATTATCAGAAGAAAAATAAAGATTGCAGCTGAAATTATCAAAAAAGGCGGTTTAGTTGCGTTTCCCACTGAAACCGTCTATGGACTTGGAGCGGATGCTTTAAACAGCAAAGCGGTAAAGAGAATTTTTGAAGTAAAAAAAAGACCTATAGATAATCCTTTAATAGTTCACGTTTCAAATATCGAGCAAATATACAAAATTGCTGAAGTGAACAAAGTTGCTGAAAAGCTAATAGAATCCTTTTTCCCGGGACCTTTGACGGTTGTGGTGAAAAAAAAGGAAGTTGTGCCTGCAGAAACTACTGCAGGATTAGATACTGTAGCAATAAGGATGCCTAAGCATAAAATAGCCTTAAGGCTAATTGAGCTTTCTGAAACGCCAATAGCTGCACCATCTGCAAATTTAGCTGGTAAACCAAGCCCCACAAAGTTTGAACATGTTTTAGAATTAAAAGGCAAGATAGATGCAATAATCGTTGGAAGAACTGAAATCGGTTTAGAATCTACCGTTGTTGATACAACTGTCTATCCAATAAAAATTCTAAGGCCAGGAGCGATAACTTATGAAATGCTTAAAGAATACGTTGACGTAGAATTTTATAAAAGCAAAACATCGAAACCTAAATCACCGGGAATGAAGTATAAGCACTACTCTCCAGATGCAGAAGTCTACGTCTTTGTTGGAGAAAACGATAAAGTTTGTGCAAAAATTAAATATTTTGCTACTTCTTTAATTGAAAAAGGTTACAAAGTCGGTTTAGCGGTATTTGATCCATTAAAATTTTCGGAATTTGAGTTTGTTGAAGGATTGGGTAAAAACTTAAATGAGGTGGCAAAAAACCTATTTTCAGCTTTAATAAACCTAGATAAACAAAATGTTGACTACATAGTTGTTCAAGGCGTAGAAAGCAAAGGTATTGGCGTTGCAATCATGAACAGACTTGAAAAAGCATCTAGTGGTAGAATTTATAGAATATAGCCTAACCAAAAGTTTTTTGTTTCTTCCTTGTTATTAGCTCTGATGAAAAAAGTTAGATGCTTTATTTTAGGATTCGTTCTGCTCTTCACGCTTATCAACATAGCATCTGCACAGTTTGTAAATGAAAGCAGAGTCGACATAAAGGCTGTTGCTGTTACAAGCGGTGAAAGTAGAGGTGTTGTAATAGACATAACTGTAATCGTAACTCCTGGAGATGGTAAAGTATTCGTATCTACAACGCCGTTTACAGAAATAGATATGCAAGGAAGCGCACAGCTTGCAGCCTTGACTGCTTGCGATCTCTTAGGCTTGGATTTTACAAAACACGACTTCTTTTACATTGTCAACGCAGATACACCAATTGTTGGTGGCCCATCTGCCGGAGCTGTGATGACTATTGCAACGATAGCAGCTTTAAAGCATCTAACAATCAATGAAACGGTATTCATGACTGGTATGATCTATCCCGATGGATTCATTGGTCCTGTAGGTGGCATACCTTACAAACTTGAGGCTGCAGCAAAAAACGGGGCTAAGATATTTCTAATTCCCAAAGGGCAAAGAATTGTTACTGTTGAAGAAAGAAAAGAGATTAAAAAAGGTCCATTTATTTTTATCACAACAAACCTGAAACGCGTTGATCTGGTGGAGTATGGAAGAAAGTTTAATGTTAACGTTATCGAAGTTGAAACGATAAATGATGCCTTAAAATACTATACTGGATTCATCATAGAAAAACCATCGTTGCAATTCAACATTACAAGGTATTCAAGTTTGTTAAAGAATTTGGCAACCAAAATGAAATCTGAAACAATGGAGTTAGCTGAAAAAGTAAAAAGTGAGGAAGCTTCAAAGATAATTAGTGAGGCAGAAGATAATTTTAAAAAGGGGAATTACTATACGGCTACTAGCAAGTACTTTTTTGCAAAAATACTTTTAAGGTATCAATATTATAAAGAAACAATAAAGAGTGATGATGATTTAGAAAAAGAGTTTAGTAAAGTTGATGATGAAATCAAGCATTTAAAAGAGTTTTTAAAGAATAGCAGTCTTGGAATTGAATCTTTCCAGCTTTACGGTGCTGCAGAGGAAAGAATAACTTTTGCAGAGGATTATTTGAACATGGCGAGGAAATCTAACAACTTTGATGATGCTCTGTATTACCTAGCATTTGCCAAAGAAAGAGTTGAAAGTGCTAAAATTTGGTTATCGTTGTTGGAATCGATAAATAAAGACATACCAATTGACAAAAGTGAGATTAAGAAAAGGGCAGAATTTTATCTAACCCAAGCACAATCGATCTACGTTTATGCAACTTCTATTAGAGGATACTCAGATTTGATCGATGAAGCTTTTAAATCCATAGAATTGTCAAAAAAGCAATTTGAAAATGGATTTTATGCCGGTGCAGCAATTTCCTCCTTAGATGCAATTACGAAAGCAAGTTTGTCGATAGAGTTGATAGGAATAAATAGTCTAGATGAATTAAAGCCAAAGATTGATTTAGCAAGGAATTCAGCTAAGTCAGCGATAGGTGAGGCTGAAAAAGTTTCAACACCGATTTTGGCTGTGGCTTACTTTGAATTTGCAAAGACAGCTGACAACAATCTTGCAAAATTAACTTACTACAAGCTTTCAGAGAGGGTTGCAAAGTTAATTTTGACCGTAGCAAAAGCACACCATGCAAAAGAGATCGTGAAAGTAAGTTATGAATTGCCAATTGTAAAAGTGCAACAAACTGAAGCTGATCGGGTAGAAACACCCGGCTTTAGCTTAATGATAGCAACATTGTCTTTACTACTATCTTTCGCAGTAATAAATTATAGAAATTATAGAAAGAGGAGGTAACAAAGCAATCCTGCACAGAGAGTTGCGATGAAGTTTACAAGAGAATTTGTCAAATAACCTTTTGTCTCCAACGTTGCGCCTAACAAGCTATCAATGTGAATAGCCACAAAGCTTGAGAAAACTACTATTGGCATCCATTTTAATTCAATTAGCCTTAATAGCAATGCAGACGCCACAATTATAAACGAGCCAATTAAAGCTGCAATTTCTCCTATTAAAGATATACCTCCATTAACCCCAGCTTCAACTTTTTCAAAGCTTGTGATTAGATAAACATTCTTCGCTGTTTTACCAATTTCACTCGCCATTGTATCTCCTAATGCAGTTGCAACTGATGCTACAAATGCCAAGGTAAAAAAATCGTTGTTGATTCCATATAGCATTGCAAAAAGCATTGCTGCAAGACTGTTACCAAAAACGTTAGAATACCCTCTTGCACCACCAGCAGGTTCCGCTATTCCTCTTTCCAATTTAATGCTATATTTGTACCTAGTTACTATTGAACCGACCATATAAAATAATAACAAAACTGCAAAGAATTTTATGTTAGTTGAAACGATGGTTAGCGTTCCTATTAGTGTTGCACTCATTAAACCGCTTTCATCAGCAGCTCCAGCTTTTGTAGCAGCCAAACTCAAAACTAGAGATAGGGCAAAAGCTACTGCTAATTGCAATATAGAAACGTTTATAGAATAGATAAAGAAAATTGTATAGGTTGATGCTGCTGCAAGCACAACTGTAAATCTTTTATCAGCCTGCGTTTTAATGCTTTCAACAAGAGATGATGCTAAAGCTCCAATTAATGAAAGAAAGAAAACTTTTCCAACCTCAATGCTATTATTTAACATATAAAACAAATAAAAAAAAGAGAAGCCAAAAATTGTAAAAATGGCTATGTTCCACAAAGCATTTTTTCTGAACTCATGAGCGATTACTAAAAAAAGTGCCGCAAAAATCGCCTCCTCCTGCAATCCGATTAAAGTCAGTGAAGAAAGCAATATTGCTAAAAGTATGGTGTTAAAAAAAGATTCCTCATCGTTTGCAAAATAAAACCTTAATTTAAAGTTTTTGTGTGATGAGAAAACAATTAGCATTATTATGTATGCAGCTATAATTATTCTGATAGCCCTAAAATCGTTAATACAAGAAATTAGCGCAATTCCTGATATTATGCAAGCATACAGAACGCTGGAGTGCTTAGATAGCATTAAAAAAAGTTAAGTATTTGGTATTTTATAAACTTTGTTAATGTTGAGAAGCATTTATGCTAAGATGCTTGAAAGAAAGATTAAGATCGTGCCTAAGCATATCATGATCGTTGCAGACAAAGAATTAATGCAAAATTTTGATCAATTTTTAAGATTCTTAGACTGGTCTAAGAAGTTTGGAATTAATGAAATCACAATTTGTTTTCCTAGTGATTGCATTAACGTTAACAAATTTAAAAATACAAATTTTTTTGTTAAAGTAATACGTAATGGAAAGGTTTCTGAATTTGGAAAAAAAGGAGATTTTATACTAAATTTAATCTTAGGATATAGAGGTAAAGACGAAATTGTAGATGCAGTAAAGAAGAT
>JAGGXN010000058.1 GCA_021163065.1 Archaeoglobaceae archaeon
AATTTTAAATCGTGAATAGCAAAAAAAATTTGAGGGCCGGTAGCTCAGTGGTAGAGCACCCGCTTGGCATGCGGGAGGCCTGGGGTTCAAATCCCCACCGGTCCATGCATTAATGTTTTGTTATTAAGAGGGATTTTTAAATGAGTAAAAAATGAATTTGAAAATGCACTAGATGTTAAAAATAAGCTTGAAGAATTTAGAAAATTCATCGACGAAACTGCTGAAAGAAAAATAAGAGAATTTTTTAGAATCTCCATACAAAAATCGATTACTTTCCTCATTTTTTGAGTGATAGGCAATTCTTCTCGAACATTATGTACGCTCTATTAATAGAAGCAGAGACCTTTACGATATTCTTGATACTGTGCTTTTATCTATTCTTTACGAGGGTTTTGTCAAAATAGTTTGCTTCTTGGAAGATCCTCAATTGGTATTATCAAAAAGGAAAAGTGAGAGAACACTTGGCAACTTATCTAGGGATTTCAAAAGCATAATTAAAAAATACGAGAGAGATGGTGACAAACTATCAGAAATAGAAGAACTCGTAAAATTTTTCAATAAAATAAGAAATGAAATACTCCACTTTCCGTTATATTATGAATTGGACTACAGGCTTCCTTGGCTATTTTTCCAACTTGTTGCATATACTTTGGAAAAACTTGATTTATGGGAATATATAAATGAAGAAGTTGCAAATATAATAAAGGGTTATGCTAAAAGTATTCCCCCAGGGAACACACTTCTCAAAAAACAATTATACGAATGTACTACGACAAATTATAGATTTTTACATCCATTTACAAACTCTTCTTTCAACAAGTTCTAAGATTAAGTAGAGTATGAAGCCAAGGATTGCCATCGAAACTATTCCAGCATACAAGCTTGGATAGTCTGCCCTGCTCCATGAGTCCATGATTAAGTATCCCAGTCCTTTAGTTGTTGCAAAAGATTCTGCAAAGAACAATACAGCTATAGAAGTACCAATTCCAATTCTCATTGCCGTAATTATTTTAGGTAAGGCAAAGGGGAATATTACGTGAATGTAAATATCTTTTTTATTAGCGCCCAACGAAAGTAGGGAATATATGTAATATTTATTCACACTCCTTGCAGCATCCCTTGTTGTTACTAAAACTTGAAAGAAAACGATCATAGCTATTAGAATTATCTTTGATAAATCCCCTATTCCAAAGAAAATTACAATTAGCGGTAAAAAAACTATGTGCGGGATTGGATAGAGTAAGTAGATGAAAGGAGCTACAAAGCTATCTACAACTTTTTCATGTGTTGTTAACCCAATTGGAATCGCTAAGGATAAAGCCAAAAGTATCGAATAAACAACGCGATATGCGCTAATTAAAAAGTGCGTGATCAAATCGCGTTCCAACTGCTGTATGAAGGATAGGAAAACTAAGTGGGGGCTTGGGACTGCTGGAGAATTTAGTAAATGAGATATAACACTCCATGCCAAAATTAAAAGAAATGCGGCAATTAAATAGCTAAGCTTATGCTTTTTCTCACTTCTCGACATTTTTCAAAAAATTCCCTCTTGTTTCTGTAATCAACATCACCCATCCCTTGGTTGTCAACTATCTTTACAACTTTCCCTGGACGGGGAGAGAGAATTACTATTCTCCTCCCCAAAAATACGGCCTCTTCAATGCTGTGTGTAACTAATATGGTAGTTATGTTATCTCTATTTTGCAATTCAAGCAAGAAATTTTGGAGCTTCTCCCTAGTCAATGCGTCTAAAGATGAAAATGGTTCATCCATGAGCATTATGTCAGGATTCAATGCCAAAGCCCTTGCTATTGCAACCCTTTGCTGCATACCTCCTGATAGTTCTTTTGGATAGTAATTCTTAAACTCCATTAATCCTAAATTTTTCAACAAACTTTCAACGATCTTTTTTTGTTCTTTTTTATTTACCTTTCTTATCTTTAATCCCAAACACACGTTTTCGTAGACTGTTTTCCATGGAAAAAGTCCAAAATCTTGTAAAATTAGTGCAGCATTCTTTGGTGGGCTAACAACCTCTTTACCATCAATCAAAACCCTACCATTTGTTGGTTTTAAAATTCCAGAAAAAATGAATAGTAAAGTTGTCTTTCCACATCCTGAAGGACCGATTATTGAACAACTCTCTCCCTTTTCAACGCTGAATGTAACATTCTTCAGCGCTTTAATGCCATTTGGATAGACCATCGATACATTTAAAGCTTCGATCATGTTACTTTGTAAACTATTTTATCGTAGTCAATCTCTTTCTCAACCAACCCCTTGTTCTTAGCCCATTCCAAACATTCATCGTAAAACTTTTTTGGAAATTGTTCAGCATTTGGGTATTTCGGCATAGCATAATGCTCGGCTATTGGTTTTGGAACTCTTGCAATCTCGACAAACAAATCTTTGTATTTTTCAGGATTTGAATTTATTATGCTTACAGCATCATTGTAGGCTTTTATAAAATTTTTAACGGCATCTTCATTCTCTTCGATGTAGTTTTCTCTAAAAACAATGACAGTTTGTGAAATGCTCTCATTCAACATCGCATCTGAAACTATCAATTTTGCTCCCCTATAAACTGCAAAGCTTGCTAAGGGCTCTGGAAGCGTAGCAGCATCGATTTTGTTGTCAAGCAGCATTTGAAGGCGTAGAGGTATTTGCTTAACTTCTATCTTATTTGCCTTAACTTTATAATAGCTTAGCAACTTATCTGTAACATACTCAATTATTGTGTTGCTTGAAATAGCTATTGTCTTTCCATTTAAGTCTTCTATGGAGTTAATACTCGAATTTGGGCTTGCCAAGATTGCAAATACGCCTTCTTCTGGATTTTTTCCCAAGCATAGGGATACAATTTTTATTTTGTATCCAGCGTTGTTTAGCAGTATTACAGCAATCGGATCTGCTATCGTTGCATCAATTTCTTTTGCCGTTAAGGCTGTATCTCTTTCTAGGGCACTTTGAAATGTAATTATTTTAACGTTCAATCCATATTTTTCAAAAATGCCTTCATTTTTTGCTACAACTATTGGTAAGGAGTCTTCTATTGGTAGAATACCAACCTTTAATTCTTTCATTTCCTTTTTTTCTTGCCCTTGAATGCAACACGTTAAAAACAATGCAGCAATTAGTATTAAAATGAACAGCCTTCGCATGCTGAAAATTTTTTGCAGCTTTATTAAGTTTTTTCGATTTATTATTTATCTTAACAAACCTAAAATACTCTCCTTGTTAAAATCAAAAGCAATTTTTTTCTCATTTTTCAGAGAAAGTTCAACTTTTAAGCTGTTATTGACTACTCCAATAATATCTGCAGTTAAATAATGTTTTTCGAAAATCTTGATTACTTTTTCAGGCTCTGGAGTTGATACTATAAAACCTGCAGCAGGATAGACTTTCAGCCAATGCTTTAATTCAACATTTTCTGGTTTCGGTATCGATTTTAGGTCAACTACACAACCTTTTCTGCTTACTTCCATCATCATACCCAAAGTACCAATCAATCCAGCATTGCTAACATCTTTGCCTGCAGAAACGATTCCCCTTTTTCCAATCTCCACCATCGCTTTCATTTGAGATCTTAGTATCTTGGCATCTTTTTTTGTCGAATCAAAGTTGTATTTAAGCTTTTCATGGATTTTTCCATCTAAATCTACTGCGTACACTAAGTAATCTTCAGCCTTGGCTGTGTTAGAATAAATTACAGAGTTTTTGTCAACTTTTCCAATTATTGCAACGTCTATGGAGTTGAACTTAGCGTTTGGATGTATGTGCCCGCCAACAATTTTAATCCCGTAAACATTGCAGGCATCTCTCATACCCTTTGATATTTTTTCTAAAGCCTCGTTGTTAATAGCAGAAACAACGTTAACGGCAGAAATTGGCTCTCCACCCATTGCGGCTATATCGTGTAAGTTAACAAGTATCGATACAAATCCCCCCCATTGCAAGTCCTGCTGTAAAACAACATCCCATATGCTATCTGTTGTGAACAGTAGAAAATTGTTACCAAATTCAATAACGGCAGAGTCTTCACCAACATCTACATTGATCTTCCTACCAAAGATCCCAGCATACTTTTTTCTTTTCAAACCATCATAGCTTTTTATCGATTTTACTATCTCTTCTATCATGAAACACCTCAAACAAGTCAATAAAAAGAATATGCGCGGGCCGGGATTTGAACCCGGGCTAACGGCTCGGAAAGCCGTTGTCCTACCACTAGACTACCCGCGCACAAAAAAGTTAAGTTGAAAAACTTAAAAAAGTTTTCGATAGCAATTAAGATTGTAAAAAATCTATTGGATGTTTATTATAAAATATATTTTAGATGAGTTAGTTACAAATAATTATAGATTATTTTGAAAGAATCGATTTTAACTCTATTCTTTATCGATGATGAACTAAAACTTTAAAATAGAAATGCATTGGAAATAACCTTCACAACTTCCAGAAACATTATTACTTGCTTAGCTAATTACAGTTTAATGCATTTAACCTTAGACAAATTTTTTCCGATAATTGAGAAAGAGGAGAATAAAGATTATAGGTTCATTGATGAGGTTAGAGAGTATCATTCTTGCCTTTTAAATGCTTTGAATGATGCTTACGAAATTGCTAAAGTTGCGAGAAGTAAAGGTTTGGATCCATCATTGGATGTGGAGATTCCAATTGCGAGAAATATGGCTGAAAGAGTTGAGAAATTAATTGGACTGGAAAACTTATCTGAGAGGATTCTTGAGCTTGAAGAAAATGAAATGGAAAGAGAAGAAATTTGCTTTAAAATTGCTGAAGAAATTGTTGATGGAAAGTTCGGTCAATTTGATAGGGAAAAACTTGTAGATTTGGCGATAAGAGCTTCGGTAGCAATTTTAACTGAAGGTGTCGTTGCTGCACCAATAGAAGGTATAGCTAAGGTTAGGATTGACAAAAATTTTGATGGTAGCGAATTTTTGAGAATTTACTATGCTGGACCAATAAGAAGCGCTGGTGGTACGGCTCAAGTTATATCGGTTTTAGTTGGAGATTTGGTTAGGAGAAAACTCGGTATAGGTAAATTCAAACCCACTGAAGAGGAGATTTTGAGGTATATTGAAGAAATTCCGTTGTATAAGAAGGTTGCAAATCTGCAATACTTGCCAAGTGATGATGAAATAAGACTGATAGTTTCCAACTGCCCAATCTGCATTGATGGTGAGCCTACCGAAGATGCAGAAGTTTCTGGATATCGAAACTTGCCAAGGATTGAGACAAACAGAGTTAGAGGTGGAATGGCTCTTGTTATTGCCGAAGGTATTGCTTTAAAAGCTCCAAAGCTCAAGAAGATGGTTGATGAACTAAAATTGAATGGCTGGGAATGGTTAGAAAAGTTGATTAAAAAAGATGTGGAGGATAGCAAAGAATCAAAGCCTAAGGATAAGTATCTGTCAGACATAGTTGCTGGAAGACCTGTTTTTAGCCATCCATCAAGAAAGGGTGGCTTTAGGCTTAGATATGGTAGAGCAAGAAACTCTGGATTTGCGACAGTAGGCATTAATCCAGCAACAATGGTTATTCTTGGTGGCTTTATTGCTATAGGCACGCAACTTAAAATTGAATTGCCTGGCAAAGCTGGGGGAGTAGTGCCAGTTACAAGTATTGAAGGTCCAACTGTAAGGCTTAGAAATGGTGATGTAGTAAAAATCAACTCAATAAAAGATGCAATAAAATATAAAGATGAGGTTGAGAAAATTTTGGATGTTGGAGAGATTTTGATAAACTATGGCGATTTCTTAGAGAACAATCATCCTTTGCTACCATCTTCTTATGTTTATGAGTGGTGGATTCAGGAAGTAAAAAATAAAATTCCGAAAGGCAATTATAAAAAGATTAGTGAAGATGAAGCTTTAAAATTGTGCGACGAATATGGTATTCCTCTGCACCCAGATTACACCTACCTTTGGCATGACATAAGTGTGGAAGAGTACAACTATCTTAGAAATGCTATTTCAAAAGCGAAAGTAGAGGGTAAATACGGAAAATCTTTTTTAGTTATAGATTATAATGCAAAGGTTAAAGAAATATTAGAAAAATTGCTTTTAGAGCATAAAATTAGGGATGGAAAGATTGTTGTTGAAAAATGGAAGGCTTTTGTAAGGTGTTTAGGTTTGGATTATGATTTAAAGCCTATTTTGCAGTGTAATGGCAAAGATGTTTTAGATTTAGTTGTAAAGCTTTCAGGTTTAGATGTTCGAGCTAAGGCACCAACCAGAATCGGTGCAAGGATGGGGAGGCCGGAGAAAGCCAAAGAAAGAAAGATGAGTCCACCACCGCACATCCTGTTTCCTTTAGGACATGCTGGTGGGAAGACTAGAGATGTAAAGAATGCAATAAATTACACTCCTTCATACAATGCTGTAAAAGGTGAGATTTATGTTGAATTGGCAACGAGAATTTGTAAAGAATGTGGTAAACTTAATTTCTGGCTTAAATGCGAGTGTGGCAGCATAACCGAGCAGATTTACCAATGCATTAAATGCAAGAATAAAACTAAGGAAGAGATTTGCAAGTGTGGTGGAGAAACAAAGGGATATCAGCGAAGAAAAATTAATTTAAAAATGCTATATGAAAAAGCTTTGGAAAACTTAGGCGAAAGAGATGGATTTAAAACAATTAAAGGCGTTATTGGAATGACTTCTAAAAACAAAATTCCTGAGAGGCTTGAAAAGGGTATTTTGAGAGCTAAGCATGGAGTCAGCGTATTTAAAGATGGAACGATTAGGTATGACATGACAGACTTACCATTAACGCATTTCAAGCCAAAGGAGATTAATGTCACTGTTGAGAAGCTTAGAGAATTAGGGTATACTGTTGATTATAAGGGAAATGAACTAAAAAATGAAAATCAGATTGTTGAGTTGAAATGTCAAGACATAATATTGTCTAAGAATGCTGCTGAATACTTGTTAAAGGTAGCAAACTTTATTGATGATTTACTCGTTAAATTTTACGGGTTAAAGCCTTTTTACAATGCAAAAAAGCCTGAAGATTTGATAGGGCATTTAGTTATAGGCTTGGCTCCTCACACTTCTGCCGGTGTTTTAGGGAGGATAATTGGCTATACTGACGTTTTGGCAGGCTATGCACATCCTTATTTCCATGCTGCAAAAAGGAGAAATTGTGATGGAGATGAAGATTGCGTTATGCTGCTCTTAGACGGGTTAATAAATTTCTCAAAATCTTTTCTCCCAGATAAAAGAGGTGGGCATATGGATGCTCCATTAGTTTTAACAGCAATCATCGATCCAAAAGAAGTTGATAGTGAAGTTCACAACATGGATATTGTTGAAAACTATCCAGTTGAATTTTATGAAGCAACCTTGAATTACGCTGATCCTAAAAAATTAATGCATCTTATTGAAAGGGTTGAAGATCGGTTGCAGGGAGACTTCAAGTATTGTAATCTAAGATTTACCCACAATACGGAAGATATAGGTTTGGGTGTTAAAGAATCAGCATACAAATCCTTGTCTAAGATGCAAGACAAAGTCAAGGCTCAAATGGAGGTTGCGGAGAAAATTGTGGCTGTTGATGAACACGATGTGGCTGAAAGGGTAATTAATACTCACTTTTTACCAGACATTATCGGAAATTTAAGGGCATTTTCAAGGCAGGAGTTTAGGTGCGTTAATTGTAATGAAAAATATAGGAGAATTCCGTTAATTGGAAAATGCATAAAGTGTGGTGGAAATCTGACTCTGACCGTCCATGGAGGATCAATTAAAAAATATCTTGAGATTTCGAAGTATTTAACTGAAAAGTACAATGTGTCAGAATACACCAAGCAAAGGTTAATGCTTATAGACTTAGAAATAAAATCACTGTTTGAGAATGAAATGAGGAGACAAGTTAGAATAATGGATTTCTTTGATTAACTCAAAATTAAATTAGAAGTCTTTGTAAATACACCATTTAAGAAAGCTTTTTAGATTTTCTTCGATATTTGGCGACCTCTTATGTTTGGAGGTTATATAAACATGTTTAAATAAAGGATCAAAAAGTATTGGATAATCTCTTGCGAGCTCCATCAATCTTTGATGTTGCACTTTATCAATAACAGAAAATGCTGTATAGGGGATTATTTCTGAAATGTTAAAAATGTCAACCACATCTTGCGTTTTAATATTTGTTGTGCTGAGCGTGTATCCCATCAAGTATACTTGAAAGACTATAGAAGGCAGATCAAGAAAGTAATTTGTATAAAAAAACTGGTCATACTCTTCTCCATTCAATTTTAGAAGATCACCGTAAATTTTAAGAGTATCTTTCCAGAATTCTAGTACTATACCGGTTAACGTTGAAATAATTAAACGTCTCTTGTTTCTACCATGGATACTTGATATATCTGATTTTAATTTATTTAATTCATCTCTAAAATAACCTACAGCATTTTTTAGATTCTCTTGACTTTTTAAAGGAGGTACTTCGCTTATGCTAGTCTCCCAACTTAATTGAGATTTTGTTAATTTTTCTTTGTACGCTATCATTGCATGTATTATTTGATTTGCAGTTATTCTGCCTGTTGGAACACAAATTAGATTATCTCCGCAAATATCATTAATTTTTTCAAAAATACCCCGATTTATCAATTCACCCTTAAGAAGGTTGGTAATTACAATTAGAATTCTGTTCATTTTACAACATCTCTCTAAGAGTTCTCGTAATGGACTTTGTTTAAACAAAGTCTTCCAAAAAAATGTATCTACAAACATTAGTGGAATATTGCTTTTCTTTAATGTAAGAGAGTATTCATAATACTTTACTTCTGGCATTAATTAAATATCTTAAAAATAAATAAATATTTTTCGCCAATTACTTTAAAATTTTGAGTTAATCAAAGAAAAAATTAGGAAAAATTTGTAGATTTAAGAATAGTATTTAAATTCAGCAATTTCAGCATATTTCTCCCATTTTGTTCTTTTTCTCTCATTTCCTAAAATTAACTCTACAACTTCAAGTGCCCCAACTCTGCTTAAAGGTTTGTTGTTGTTTCCACATTGGTAGCTGTACGTGCAGCTTGGGCAGCCATCTATCCTTTTGCATTTGCAATTCTTTAAAATCTCGTAAGCAATTTCAAAAGCCTTATCCAGTTTTTTAAACAGCAATTTGCTCAATCCGCTACCACCAACGTTTCCGTCGTAAACAAAGATATCACCTTCAGGAGTAGAAACACCTCCAATCTCTCTACTACCTCCTCCCGTAAGAGCGTTACTTGATTCAATTAATACGTGCTCTAAAGCGTGAAAGCTACCAGCATAGTCAGTCTCATTCTCTGGAAATGGACATGAAAACAGGAATCCTTTGGTTTGGAAAGTATAACTAATTTTTTCATCCAAATATCTAACATCTTTTTCATTTGAATATAAATTCCTTGCAATATATCCGTAAACAGAAATCGTTATTTCGAGAGAGCAGTAATAGGCGTTAACGATGCTATTGTTTTCTAATTCAACGCTTACAATTCTTGGGATGGAGACATACAACGGTTCGGTAATGAAATTTCCGTTGTCTTCCAAAAGTTCAGCTTTAAGGTTTTTAATATTCAAGTCTATGCATTTGTATCTCTTTCCGTTGTGGATTACAATGCTATTGGGAAATAACTCTTTAACGGCTATCGGTAAAGCTCTTTCCCCTATAAATTTGCCATTACAAAACATTTTTACTCTCTCTCCGATGCCTCTCATGTTAAAATTTTTCAAGAAATTTATTCCTCTTTTCGTAGCAATAAAATTATTTCCTGCTTTAGAAATTAAACCCTCCCTAATTAATACTTCAACAAAATTTGGGTCTACTTCTCCATCTTTTAAAGGTTTTTCCAAGCACATTGAAACAATTTGGTACTTCATAACCTCTTCATTTCTTTTTTCCACAAATCCATTCATCTCATTTTTGAAGTACTCCTCAGGCTTATTTTTATAGTAAGTGCTTATAGAATCATCCTCTCTCAACAAAAGAACGCCAACACTTTCTTGCCCTTGCCTTCCAGCCCTTCCAACTCTCTGCAGAAACTGGCTATAGGGAATCAATTCTGATAGGACAACATCAACGTCTCCAACATCTATTCCAAGCTCAAGTGTTGGTGTTGCAACGACAACGTTCAAAATCCCATTTCTAAATTTTCTTTCAACATTTTCTCTAACCTCTTTTGGTAGCCCGCTCTTATGGACAGCCGATCTAATTCCTTCTTTGTTCAAAATCCAGTTTAAGGTTTCAACACTCTTGTAGCTATTTCCAAAAATTAGAATTTTCTTGTTATGTAGAGCTTTAACTATTTCTTTGGCAGATGCATAAATGTTGCTACAATATCTCATTATGAAGTTAAGCGTACCTTTTCTATGCTCTCCATGGATATGTACAAATTCTTTTTCAAAAAGTTCTTCAGCAAACTCCTTAGCGTTAGATAAAGTTGCTGAAGTACAAGCAATTTGAAAATCTGCAAATCTAAATAATCTTTTTATCAAATAATGCATGTTTGAACCAAGTAAGCCAGTATAGGTGTGTAGTTCATCAACAGCCACAAAAACAACGTCTTTAACAATGCTTCTGAAAACGGGGTTATTTCTCAAATGATAATCAACCATGTCTGGATTTGTTAAAATGATGTCAGCCTCTCCATCCAAAACAGCTCGCCTCTTATCGATTGTGGAATCTCCATCGTATCTAATAGCTTTTAAATTTAATGCTGAGGCATAATCTTTGATCTTCAATTCCTGATCTCTTGCAAGGGCTTTTGTTGGATAAAAGATTATAGCTTTACCACCATGGGCAACTTTTAGCAGCATTGGGATGACAAAAGCCTCGGTTTTACCAAAACCGGTTGGAGCTGTGATAACAACGTTTTTTCCCTTATTTAGCTCTCTTATTGCATTAGCTTGGAAAGGATAAAATTTTGTTATCCCTTTTTTGGCTAAAGTATTTGAAAGGGGTTTTGGCAAGTTTAAACTTTCTGTAGGATAAGCATTAAACGGCTCAAAGATTTTGTACAGGATTACTTCGTCATCACAATCAAAAATAGGTTTTAAAAACTCTTTATACTTTACACTTTTCAGCAATCTTAAATTTCTACTCCTTATCGAATTCTTTTTGCAAATACACTTTCTTTTAAGCCTTTTACATTCTGGACAAAACAAGTCATCAATCATTTTGGAAGTTATGTTGTAAAAAGCTTGTATTTAACTTTTGGATTCTTTAATTCATAAATAATTCTATTTACAATCAACTTTTCTGGATGTTGTAAACCTTTTACTCTACTTGCGATATCTTCAAAACTCTTAAAAGGTTCCTTTTTTCTCTCATCCAGTATAGCCCACATTGTTTTTTTACCAACCCCCGGAAGTAATTCAAGCTGGTGCAACCTTGTTGTTATAGGTTCTGCTTTATTAAAAAACTCAACAAATCTGTCGGAATATGTTTTTACAATATGTTCTAGAACATAAGGCAATTCAGATTTTGCTGCAGGAGTTAATTGATCGTATCTCAATCTCCTCTTTATTTTATTTACAACATCTCTTTCTTCCTTCCCAATGTAAACTTTGTCCATTACTAAAGGTGTTAAGCCCTTTTTTATGCTTACTTCCAAAAGGGTAAAGAACTTTTCTCCAACAATCTGGGCAATTGGTTCCCTTTTATGAATTGGTCTTTTATCATCGGGATGTCCATAGGGCATGAAATCAAGAATGTATCCATAGTCTTCCATTTTTTCCTTGTCTATCTCTTTTCTCTCCTTCTTTCTTCTATCCATGTTAATCGCTCCTTTTAAAAAATTGCTAAAAAACTATTTATTTTTTTCTTAAATCCTATACTTGTCGATTATCTCGAGAATTTCTTCAATTTGCTCTGGAGTTATCGTAAATCTCTCCTTTGCGTAAACTATCCTAACTTCATCGGGAATTCTGGGCATTAAATCGGCCAACTTTACAGCTAAATCTCTTCTTTGAACTTGTGGGAGTTTAATTAATTCCTCCACGAGCTCTTTGGCTTTTTCTGCAGGTAATTTTGAGAAGTTCCTTAAATGTCTTAACGCTCTCCTTGTTTCGAAGAGCAATTCCGCTCTTTCTCTTCTTTTTTTGGCTATTTCTTCCATTATCTCTCTTGCTTCTGAGATTGTTATGAATTCGAACTCCTTAACTTCCTTAAACATACTATCTTTGAGGTTTTAAATGCTCAGGACGCACAATCAAGGTTTTGTGCTTGTTGCCATCTCTAATTTTTACAAGATATGCTCTTCCCCTCTGCCCAACTACTACGCCGGTTCTTCCTTGAAACCTTGGATGTGGCATTCCCTTTTGTACAGCGGGCTCAATGTCAATATGAACGTACTGGCCGAGTTCAAATGTCTGCAAGACTTTTCTAATCCTGATTCCTCTCTCTCTAACTTTTTTTCTCAACTTTCTTCCTGATTTGAAACGAAAACCATGAGATTTCCAACCCATAATTAAAACCTCCTATAAGCAAAAGCCATGGTATTGTTAGGTATTTAAGGCTTCCTCTAGTCCACCTTCAACTTTGATTACATCCAACTTCTCAACCCTTGCATTGGTGCCAATAATATCGCTCAAACTCGGCTTTGTTCTTCCATCATCCCCACTAACCAATTCTTTGATGTATAAGCCACTCTCAGCCCTTATTTCTAAAACTGCGATGTTTTTTTTCAAAAACAGAATTTTTATATCATAAACTCTTCTCTTCCTAACCAAATCAACCCTTCTGTGTTCAACTCTTTTTGGTGTTCTCTGTGCTATCACTCCTTTTAACTTTTCAATTGCATTTTTAAGCTTGCTTTCAACATCTTCATCAAACAAAACCTTAGCGCGATAAACTTTATTGAAGCGAGCATTCTTTATGAATTCCACTGCTTTTGAATCAACAAATTTTAAATTTTTAACTTTAACCTTGTTTGTTGAACTATTTATTGCCTCCTCAACCTCTTTTAAATCAACGTACCTCTTCTTAGGTTCTACAACTTCTAAAACGAATGGTCTTCCATTTCCAAGCATTCTTGCATCTACATCTTCTCTACCAGCCCCATGTAGTACAGCATCCTTGGCTTTAAAGATTTTTATGCAAGGCTCGGCTATTATTTCTTCAACACTTATGTATCTTCTTCCAGTAAAATTACACTCTGTACATCCATTTTTACAACTACAAGGCCATCTCGTTTGAGATATCCCTCTAACTCTTTTTATATACCTTCCGTAAATAAATATTGGATGAATTGAAATGTCAAAATCTTGTCTTTCAAAGTTGTAAATTATCGCCACCTCAGGATTTTTTGATTTTTTTAAGCCATATTTTTCAAGGCAGAATGTTAGCTCTCTATTGAATTGTTGTTTGACACTCTTTTTTTCATCTATTCCAAACTTTTCAAACAGATACCCCTCTAAAGCTTTAATGCTACCCTCTAATCTACAACCAACTGAGAAAGTTTTAAATTCGTAATCTTTAAGCTTTTTTAATATGCTTTTGGCTATTTCCTCTATTCTAAAAAGCAGTCCTGAACAAATTAGGCAGTCCTCTGCTCTAACAACCTTCGCTTCAATTCCTAGTCTTTCAAAACATTTTTTACAAATTTCTAATTGCTCAGTCATTTTGCATTCTATACTGCCAAGTCCTTATTGCTCTTAGCAAATCTATTTTTCTAAACTCAGGCCAGTAAACATCGCAGAAATAAACTACAGAATTTGCTGATTGCCAAGGTAAGAAATTTGATAGTCTTTGTTCTCCACCAGTCCTTATGACTAAATCAACCTTTGCATAACCTTGTCCTCCATACAAGTGTTGCTCAATAAGCTTGTAGTTTATTTCCTTAGCCTTGATAACTCCCTCTTTCACCTTTTGAAGCAAGTTTTTTATAGCATCAACTATTTCTTGTCTACCACCATAAGCTAAGGCTATGTTTAAAAAGTAATTTTTGTAATTTTTAGTTTTTTCTTCAACATTCTCGATCGCTCTTAAAACACTTTTTGGTAAAAGATACTTTCTACCAACAATTTTAACTCTTACTTTGTTTGAGTGTATCCTTTCGTCTTCTGCCAGTCTTCTCAATTCTTTTTCCACTAAATTGAAGATGTTCTCCTTTTCATCCTCGCTTCTCTTGAAATTTTCAGTTGAGAAGGCGTAAACAGTAACATTTTCAATCCCAAGATCCCAACACCACTCTAAAACTTCTTCTGCTTTCCTTGATCCGAAAATATGTCCAATTTTTGCGGGTAAATTAATCTTTCTTGCGAATCTTCTGTTTCCATCCATTATAATTGCAATGTGTTTTGGCAAAATTTTTTTCTTAATTTCCTTAGTTAATTTTATTTCATATAATTTGTAAATCGGATTCATTTTTCAAATTCTTTTAAAATCGATCTAACTAAATCTGCGTATTCTTCTTTAAGGTAATACCTATTCTTTTCACCTAGTTCCATTTTCAGTATGCCTAATCTCGCACTCATCAAGCCAACCATTGCAGACACACCTCTGGCTTTTAAATCAAAATGTTTGTTTTTTAATTTTTTATAAATTTCATCAGTTGTGTATTTTTTGTTGTCCAATAGTAACTTAAGTAACTCTCTTCTAACTCCCTTCTTATCTCTTTCAAGATATCTCCTAAGTCTCATTTCAATTTCTTTCTTCGTCTCCCTCATAGCTCACCTCAAAGGTATTGCCTCAACAACAATTCTGTTTGATGTAGGATATTTTTCAATTACACTAATTCTTAGCCCTTCAGCTTTTAAATATTCGCCTAACTTTTCAACTGTAGTCATTGAAACCTCAATGCCATTGTCAACTTCAACAAATTTGTAGTTATTTTCCCTTAAAATTTTTTTAAGAACTTTAATTTTTTCGGCATCCCCTTCGATGAAACCACAAATCAATGTACCATCCTTTGTAACTTCATAAATCCCATGCATTTTTGCAAGATTTTTTGCCATTCTTATAAGCCTTCGCCTAAATTGCACGGAATCTTTAAATCTTGCCGTGCAATAATGAAATTTTTTAACGACCTCGTATTTCTTTGCAATTTTACTACAATCAACGTAGTAGTCTTTAACTTTAAAATTTCTGCCTATTAGAGCTTCGTAGTTTGTAGGAGAGCATTCTAGCTCATTAAGGTTTAGAAATGCATCGTTTTTGTTTAGTATCTCAACAATATTTTTGTCATACTTTATTGCCGGAATCTCGAATCCCGATTCTATTCCAAGCTTTTTTGCAACCTTTAATGGCTCTTCATATAAATTAACACTTTTTAATTCGGGTGGATGGAACCTTATTTCATCTAAGTATTTTGAAAGTCTTTCAATAACGTGCTTTTTTGCCGGTATGGAAGTGTAGAGGTGGGAGTGCAAGTTAAGAGCATTGGAAAACTTAAGAAAGTCTAAAACCCTCTCAAGCTTTAACAACGGCTCCCCACCAGTTATCGCAATTCCTTTTGCATCCATCAAGTTTAATTCTTCTTCAAAATCACTGAAACTTTTAATCTCTCTTTCATTCGCGAAAATTACATCTTTTCCTTTCTTCTCCAGTGATATTGGGCAGTAAAAGCATGAGTTATTGCACAATCCTGTTACAAATAAAACGAGCTTAGCTCCACGTCTGCAAAGTTTGCATCCCTCGGTTAGATAGCTGTAATAACTACCAGCTTCAATTTTTTTCATATATGCTGTAAAATCTATCTTTAACCCACTCAATACCAAGAGATTTTATAAAGTAACCCACTCTTGGCCCAAAAGTCTTTCCGAGGATTGCTTTGTAGATTGCCTGAAAAGCCTTTGAAGGTTTTATTGTAACGTCTTTAGCAACTTCGTAAACCAAAGTGTGAATCTTTTCTGGGTTCATGTCTTTATGCAATTTATTGGCATAACTCTTTAAAAATTCCCTCTCTTTCTCATTAAACTCTAACTTAATTTTGTCAACATCTTTAATAACTTCAAACTTTATTTTATCAGGAGCAAACTTTTCAAGCCACTTTTTAGCATAGCTCATCCTTCTTTCAACATCTTTTTTAACAACTTCATCTATCTTATAACCTGTTCTTTGTAAAATTTCTAAAGCTTTTTCCACATCCCAATTGGCTATTTGCCCAACTATAACTAAATGCCTAAATGAAACGTCGGAGTATTCAACCTCTTTAACCATTGAAAGCTCTACAGCTCTATCTTTAAGTTTTAAAGCCCTTTCAAATTCGTCAATTAAATCTAAAAGGGAGATTCCAGGATCAAACTCTATGTGCCTCTCTGGTTTTACTTTAATTATTATGTATCTTACTATTTCAGGAGGTAAAACATCCACCATGTCTCTTACTGGTATGACAATGCCCTTTGAACTTTTCATGGCTCCAACGCCTTTAAGGTTGATCCATTCGTAAACTACTGGAAATGGTGGGTCTATGCCAAATACCTCCTTAGCAAATCTTTTTCCAGTGTCGTAGCTTCCACCCGCTGCAGCATGATCTTTACCGAATGGCTCACATGATATGTTTAGTATCCACCACCTTGCTGCCCAATCAACACGCCAAGTTAGCTTTCCACCTCCGTTGTACGAAGCTTTTCCTTCATAACCACAATTGCATTCGTAGTAAATCCAACTGTCATCATAGTCAACAACTTTTGTTGTATTCATTTTTCCACATTTCTTGCAAATAGCCATGTAAGGATACCAGTTATCATCAACATCTCTTCCAGTAACTTCTCTAAGGATTTCAATAATTTTTTTCCTCTTTTCAAATGAAATTTTAATCGCTTCATTGTATTTGCCTTCTTTATACATCTCATCAGCCTTTTTAAGGGTTACATCGATGCCAAGTATTTCCAATGATTCCAAAAATGGTGTTAGAAAGTGGTCTGAGTAATTTTTATGACAGCCTTCGGGATCTGGAATTTCGCTTAATGGCATTCCAACGTAATTTTCGTACTCTTGCGGCAAAAAAGGATATCTTCTCCTTAATGGATCGAATGTATCTGCAATAAATATTATTTCAGCCTCGCCGTTAGCGTCGATTAAAGCTCTCCTAATAGCATCTGCTGTAAGCATTTCTCTAAGATTTCCCATGTGAATGTGCCCTGAAGGGGAGATGCCTGTAGCGATTCTGTGCTTGTTGTCCCTCTCAAGCAACTTCTTAGCCACAACATCCGCCCAATGGATTTCACCCATCGAGGAGCTTAATGAAATGCGTTTTAAAAGTTTATCTTCACTGACAAAAAATTTATAATTCCAGATTTTAAGTATTTCTTGTGCCACGGTAGCTTAGCAGGAAGAGCGCGTGCTTGGTAAGCACGAGGTCCCGGGTTCAAATCCCGGCCGTGGCTCTTTTATTTCCGGTTCTAATCCCTATCATGACTTTCAGCTAGGCGTGTACACCTATAAGCTTTTCTCTTTCCAACTAAGTTATGAGTTTGGGGGTTAATGTAATAAATGCAAAAGTAACTGCAACGAATTTAGATAAACTCAAGGAATGGCTTGATAACATTCCAAAGATTGCAAGAGAGAAAGAATCAACAAATGTCTTAGCTTTCGTCTTTTTTGTTGAGATGTTGAAAGAAAGAGATAGGAAAAAGGAAGGGTAATAGCAATGCTTAGCGCCACAGTGAACAAGATTGCTGAAGAAAGCTATCAAAGCTTCAAATGCATTCCTTAACGAAACAAGAGTAAGAATAAGCGAGGAGGGAATAGCGATAAAAGCTGTTGATGCTGGCAACGTTTGTCTTACAGATATTTTCATTCCAAAAGAGGACTTTGAAGCATTCAAAGCTAAGGAAAGTGTCATCGGGCTGAATGTGAGCAGATTTAACGATGTTCTGAAAGCCATTAGAGATGATTTTATTGAAATAGAATGCAACAAAAACTTGAAGTTTAAAGCAGGAAAAACCCGTTACAATTTGGCTTTGGTGAATCCAACATTACTAAAACCTGAGCCAAAACTTACAATTCTTGATTTGAAGGCTGAAACCACTGTTGATGGAAATAATTTCAAAATACTGTTTCAATTGCATCAAAGGTTACTGATAACGTTGTCTTTTCAGCAAACGATGGATTTTACATGATTGCTGAAGGCGATACAGAAAACGTCAGGATAGATTTCTCTGAAGATTGTGCTGGAGGTAATTATGCAAGAGTTATGCTCAGCTTAGAGTATCTGAAAGAGATAGCGAAGGTTGTTGACAAGAATGATGCTGTTAAAATAGCAATAGGAACAGATCTACCAGTCAGAATTTCAATTGAATCAGAATTTTCCACAGCAATTCTCTACTTCATAGCTCCACGCATCGAGGTGAGATGATGCTAATCGGTTTTGCTGGAAGCTCTGGTTCAGGTAAGACAACGTTGATCAATTCCATTGCCGAGAAGATTAACTGCGGAGTAAGAAGTGCTATAGGAGGAGGCTCTTTCTTTACAGAACCCTTTATGCTCAAGTTATTCCTACTGGCGGTGTTAATCTTGTTCTTTCCTACATAAACTTCGCAAGAAGGTGGAACAATGATCGTTGAAGTCGTTCATAATATCAACGAGTTCATTGGTAAGATAGATCCGCATCAAGATGTTCACTACGAAATTGAATCGAACATCATTGGAATTGGCGATATTGCTTATGTTAAACTAACTCTGTATGGAGTTGGTAGAAATGCATCACTCATCAAATGCATTTTTGCTGAATCGGCGAAGTGGAACGATAAAGATGTCAGAAAATTTGGAACAAAGAATATGATAAAGGATCTAAGGCTCTGGATTAAAGAAAAGCAGAAAGAGATGGAAAAGATAGCTAAAGATTTGAAAGCAACACCCGGCAGATACGATTTTATTGACTATAAGGTGATACGATGATAGAATGGAAATTTAACGGAGTAACAATCTTTATCAAATGTCCCAAATGTGGAAGATGGGGGAAGCTGTTTTCTAAAGGCAAGAAAGCGCTGAGTAATGGAGTGAAGCTTGCAATTAGGCATGAGAGTGAAAGAAGCGTAGGCATTGAAACGTGCAGCATAGGTGCATGTTCCAACTACTATCCAGAACTTCTCAATATTTACAACGAATGTAAGAAGGTAATAAAAGAAAGACAGAAGGAGAAGGATGTTGAAGCCTTGGAACAATGACTTTTTTAAAGGAATGTAGACGTGCTATAAAAATTAAAAAAGCGATCAGATTGGTAGAAACGTCAAATGAAGTCATTGGGGAAGAGATAACGATGTATAAAGAATGTATTAAAATGTATATTCTACGTTGTTCTTACATTGTTATTACA
>JAGGXN010000122.1 GCA_021163065.1 Archaeoglobaceae archaeon
CTCTCTCTTACTTTCATCAACTATTTTAAGCAATTCTAAAGTTCTTTTGATTATCTTTGATGATCCACTCTTTCTGTCTTTCAAAATTTCCTCAATTAGACTTTCCAACTGCATGCCATAGCTAATCAAGAAAGTTAAAATATCTTTTTTGATTAAAAAGCAAAGAATGCGAATCCAGATTTTTGGGGCAGGAGCCTTAGGAAGCTTAATTGGTTATATGATCCAAAAGGCAGGATACGATGTAGTTTTTATTGCAAGGGGTAAGCAATTGGAAGCTTTAAAAAGAAAATTGGTTGTAAAAGGTTTGATAGACGATGAAGTTAATGTAGATGCGAGAAGTAAGCCAGTGGATGCTGATTTAACTCTCTTAACAGTTAAAGCTTACGATACTGAATTTGCTGCAAAAACTCTTGCAAAAGTTAAATGTGGAATCGTTTGTAGCTTGCAAAATGGTATTGGTAATGAGGAAATTTTGCTAAAATACTTAAAGAACGTTGTTGGAGGGGTAACGACTTATGGGGCTAACATCGTTGATTACGGAATTGTTGAATTTGCAGGTGAAGGGCAAACCTTTGTTGGGGATTTTGATGGATACAATGCTGAGGCAGTAGCGGAGATTTTAAATAATTCAAAAATAAAAACAGAAGTTGTTAAAGACATAAAAAGGAGAATTTGGTTAAAAGCGGTAATTAATGCCGCAATAAATCCGATTACGGCACTTTGTAATGTTAGAAATGGAAAGGTTGTTGAAGTTGATGAATTGTGGAATTTAGCCTTTAAACTGGCTAAAGAAGGAGAAAATGTAATGAAAGCAATTGGATTCAAAATTGAAGATAATGAAGTAGTTAACGCTGTCAAAGACGTTGCAATAAAAACGAGAAACAACAAATCTTCGATGCTGCAAGACTTTGAGAAAGGCAAAAGGACAGAGATAGAGTTTATAAATGGGGCGATAGTTGATGCCGGGAAAAAACTTGGTTTGGATGTTAGCATTAATGAAGTTATGTTAAAACTTGTTAGGGGGGCGGAGATTGCTAGAGGCATTTAAAGTAATCTTAGTATCTGCGATGCCAATATCTGAGCTTAGAGGGGGAATACCCCTGGCTTTATACTTTGGATACTCTCCCTTGGAATCTTACGTCTTAGCATTCATTGGAAATCTTATCCCTATACCATTTTTGCTAATATTCCTAGATAAAATTGAAGAGTTAATGCGCAGAATTTATGCCTTTGGGAGAATTTACGACAGAATTGTTAATAGAGTTGAGAAAAAGAAGAATGTTGTAGAGAAATACGGTTATTTTGGATTAACACTATTTGTTGCAATTCCTTTACCAATAACAGGAGCTTGGACTGCTGCGCTTTTAGCTTTCTTGCTTAGAATGAATATTGCAAAGGCAGTCATGTATATTGCAATTGGCATTGCCATTGCGGGGATTATAGTAACCTTAGCAAGTTTGGGCATCGTAAATATTGCTTATTTGAATATGTCAAATAGTACTATTCTTTCTCTAATAAGCATAGGTAGCTTTTTAATGCCAACAACTTCAAGCTCTCTCTCACTTATGTTATAAAACTTCAGAATCTTTTCGATGTTGGGTTTTGGAATAAACTTTTTTTCGACAAATCCTAAGCTTTTTAGTAATTCTAAGCAATTGTCAAGCAAAATTACAACTACCCTGTTAAATCCTTGTTTGATTCCTATTTCCAAAGCCTCATTAATTTGCCTTCTAGCAGCAACATACAATAGAATTTCAATTGGCAATGTTTTTGCAATATTTTCTCCCTTTTTCCAAGACTTCAAAGCCTTTTTTACGGCAAACTTTATCGTTTCCAGGTCTAAAACGTATTCTGAATTTATGAATACTGCTTTACACTCTCCAAGTTTTTCAAAAAAATCCCTAACGTTCTTAACTTCCAACTCACCAAAAGTTATCTTCATACTACATCGAACCTCAATAAAGCTGCTATACCGCCTAGGGCGTGTAATCGCTTTCCAGGCTCAAATTCTGTACTCATTATAACAACTTTTCCTTTGCTCAGTTCAACAGATTGCAGTAAGTTGTCTACATCCCACTTCTCTCTTTGTTCTCTCAAAAATTCATCAGTAATTAATAAAACTTCGATAGCTCCATATTCTTGTGCTTTTCTAACTTCATCTAAGCCATAAGCCACAAGTTTACCCTTAGCAATCCTTTTTAATAGCAAATCCAAGTATTCTGCCTCTTCAATCAATCTAAGTTCCCCAGCAATTCTTTTTAAAACTCCCCTTTTTAGTACTTCAATAAAACCCCTAATACCGATTGAGGACGTATCAACCACTATAGTTTTCTTAGCCAATTCAGAATATTTTTCCTTTAAAAATTTCATGAAATCATCTTTAACAAATCCCGGGCCTGCGACGACTAAATACTTAAAATTTACGTTTTTTAGTTGCTTAGCAACGTCATTAAAGAATTCCAACCTATAATTTGCCATGTCTTTACCGTAGCTCATTCTAACGTTTGAAATTTCCTCAACACCCCATTGTTTTACAACACCTATCACAGCTTCACCCTCCTCGATTGTTAATATCGCGATTTCAGGTCTTTTTGAAGCCTCTTCTGCCTCTTCAATCCTTTTTAACTGTTCATCTTTCCATTCTTTTATTATGCTCAGTTCCTTACCAGTTGTTATGTTTAGTGTATGGTATCCGGAATCTTCTATTCCAGCAACGATTTTGCCGGTAATTCTAAGCCTGTTTGCAAATTTGTGGAATTCAACTTTTTCAACTTCTATGCCTAACCGTACAGTGATTTTCTCTTTATCACTCCTTAATTTATCGCTACTTTCGCTAATTCTTTTTGTTAACGAAAAAACGATGTCTTTAGGCTCAATTATGTACTTAAGATGCCATAAATCGTCAAGATTCTCTGGAATTAGTTTAATCTCTCCCTTATGACCTTTGAGTTTTTTCTCAACAACTATCATGCTATTCTTTAATTTTTATATGGTTATTGTCTCTAATCGTTTCTGACATCACTTCTGAAATTAGCTGAAATAAATCTTTTACTTCAATCATGTTTGCTCTTTTTAAATTCAAATAGCAGTATGGGCATGAGGTTACAAGCATATCTGCTCCTGTTTTTAAAGCCTCCTTAGCTCTCTTTCTTCTTATTTCATTGGATATTTCCTTGTAAGCGATCCTTATGCCTCCCCCACCACCGCAACATAACGAATTTTTCATGGTGTTTTTCATCTCAACTAGATCTGCTATTTTATTTATCAAAGCTCTTGGTTCATGGTAAACGTTCATACCTCTTCCAAGATGGCATGGGTCATGATACGTTACAATTTTATCAGTCTTTTTTAGCTTTAATTCATCAATCTTGTCAACCAAAAATTGAGAAACATGCATAACATCGCAGCTTAGCCCCCCAAATAATTTATCATAGCTGGATTTTATAGGTTTGTAGCACCCGGGACACGATGTTATTATTGTTTTAGCTCCCGTTTTTTCAATAACATACTGTAACTTTTTAAAGTTTGGTTCTGCAACTTCAGCATCATCTCCAGTTCTTAAAGCCGTTGAACCGCAGCAATATTCGTGTTCAACAACAAAGTCGATCTTTAAACGCTCTAAAACGTCAATAACACTTTTTGATAAGGTAATTTCTCGGTAAACTGATGTGCAGCCTGGATAATAAATCACATCGGCCTTCTTAGTTGGAGAATATTTAAGAATGAAATCAGGCTTTTTAAATTCTTTACCAAATGGGTTTTTAAACTTTCTAATGCTGTTTGAGATGAAATAATATCTTGGAGGAGCTAGATTTAACTTTCTTAGCTTTTTTCTCTTTTTCTCCATCCTATCGTAAACCTCGATTCCTATTGGACAAAGAATGCTACATCTACCGCAAGTCAGGCATGTAAAAATGGATTTTTTGAAGGAATCGTCATCAAAAATTTTTTCAAGCAAAATCATCCTACCTCTTGGGCTAAAAGTTTCCCATTTGGTTACCATAAAAACCGGACAGCCCTCAACGCAAATACCACATCTTACACATTCCATGCTACAACCCCATCTTGCCAGGATTCATTATATTGTTTGGATCCAACAGTTTTTTTATGTGCTTCATTATCTCTAAAGAATTGATATCTAAAAATTTTGATTTGACAATCCCTATGCCATATTCTCCGGCAATGTATCCTCTATGTTGCTTAACGATACTACATAGATCGTTTAACAGCATTTCGTATTTTCTTACACTCTCTTTTTCAAAGAACATTATTGGGTGTATAACTCCAGAGTCTAAGTGACAGTAGAAGGCGTGCTTAATTTCATTTTTCTCTAAAACTTCTTTAATTTCCTCGCAAACGAATGGAATCGTTACTATTGGCAACTCAAAGTCTTCAACAACAGGAAAACCCTTGAAAAAATTCTTCAGTCTTACATTCAAAGATTTCAAACTCACGTAGAATTTTTCTGCCTTCTTTCCCTTGTGAACTTCAACATTTCCATAATCTTTAGCTAGCTCTTCAATTTTTTCTACTTCTCTATCAACGTTTGTATAGGAATCTAATTCAATTGCTATAAGTTTTCCTTTCATGTTTAAAGCTTTAGAGCAAAATTCATCGAGGTAGTCAATACTTGTTGGTAACATTTCATTTAAAATTTCGATTGACAGTTCAACACCCATTTTTAGGTTTTCAACGTTAACCATTATGACAGCAAAATCCTTGGGTTTTGGTAAAATTTTGAAGTAGGCTTTAGTTATAACACCCAAAGAACCTTCTGAACCGACAAAAAGATCCTTGACATCAAATCCCGAATGCTTAAAATTTTTTGAACCTAATTCGACAAATTTGCCATTGGGTAAAACAACATCTAAGCCTAAGACGTAATCTTTGATGTTACCATACTTTATCGTCCTCCTTCCACTTTTAGCGGTAGCGACGAAACCTCCAATGCTGCAAACATCAAAATCCGGTTCAGGAGGTAAAAAGACGTTTTTACTGTTTAAACTTTTTCTAATATTGCTAAACAGTGCTCCAGCTCCAGCTTCAAGCTTTAAATTTTTGGAGTCTATTGAAAATGAGTTAAATTTTAGCATATCTAAAACTAAAGCGTTGTAAGGTATTGCACCTCCTCTATTGCCAGTTCCAAAACCTCTTGGTATGATGGGTATTCTATATTTATTGGCAATTTTTAAAATATCACAAATCTCTTCAACACTTTCAGGCCTGGCTACGCCAATTGCCTTACCGGAATGTAAAGATGTGTCGAAAGAATAAGTGTGGCAAACAGAATCGTGAATAGACAAGTCTTCTTCTCCGACAATTGCTGAAATTTCATGGATGATTGTTTTGAAAGTATCAAAGCGAACCACAGGTGGTTTTTAACGTACTCATGTAAATAATTTACTAAAAAAATTAAAATAATTAATCATTACTCAAAGTATAATCTCAATTCCGAGTTTTTCAGCTAATTCTTTATATCTATTTCTTATCGTGACTTCAGTAACCCCTGCAACTTCAGCAACTTCTCTTTGCGTCCTTCTCTCCCCTAGTAAAATCGAAGCAATGTAGATTGCTGCTGCAGCAACTCCTGTTGGACCTCTACCACTTGTTAATTCTCTTTCTTCAGCCTTCTTTATTATTTCAATAGCTTTCTTTTGCACATCGCCACTCAAGCCTAAAGCAGCACAGAACCTTGGCACGTAATCTGCAGGACTTGTTGGCATTAGTTTTAGTCCCAATTCCCTTGCGATAAATCTGTATGTTCTTCCAATCTCTTTTCTGTCAACTCTTGAGAAAGTTGCTATCTCATCTAGAGTTCTTGGTACTCCTGCCTGCCTGCAAGCAGCATACAGCGCAGCAGCAACAACACCTTCAATGCTCCTACCTCGAATCAGATTTTTATCGACAGCCTTTCTATAAATTACTGCCGCAGTTTCTCTAACAGATTTTGGCAAGCCTAAAGCTGAAGCCATTCTGTCTAATTCGCTTAGGGCAAATGCAAGGTTTCTTTCAGTAGCGTTGCTAATTCTGATTCTCCTTTGCCACTTTCTAAGCCTGAAAAGTTGCGCTCTATTCCTCACTGAGATGGATTTCCCATAAAAATCCTTATTACTCCAGTCAATTATTGTCGATAAACCCTTGTCATGGATTGTGAATGTTACTGGAGCGCCAACTCTGCTTCTTTTATCTTTTTGCTCGCTATCAAATGCTCTCCATTCAGGTCCAGCGTCAATATATTTATCTTCAATGACTAAGCCACAATCTTGGCAGATGAATTCACCCCTTCTATAATCTCTTATAAGGCGGGGGCTACCACATTCAGGGCAAACCTCGAGTGTATCCTCTCTTTCAATTTCTTTTCTTTCTATTTCCTTTTCCCTTTCTTTTTCTTTCTCCCTTACCCTTTCTACCTCCGACATGAGATACCACCACAAACAACTCATCCAAAATTATCCTATCCAACTTGCCTTTCGGCTTTATCAGAACGAATGGCGATTTAGTTGGCCCAATGATATCATATACGAATCCTACTTTATTCATTCTTCTATCTACTACTTCAGAACCAATTTTGGGCAAATTTTTTATGCCCGAAACAACTATCAATCCTGAATGTGAAATGTGTTTCACCTTCCCGAGCTTTCGCAGATTTTCCACAAGTATATAAGTTTTTCGAAAGGCTATATATACTTTTCGTATAACTCATATTTAAGTGTTGTGGTGTTTTTACTTGCAGTTTCCTATATTTCCCACAATCAAACCACATTCATACATAACTAAAACTATTTCAGAAAGTAACTTTCTCAGAGATGCTTGATGAGACCTTTAATTCATTCGGATTAAGGTTCATAATTTTTAAATTTAGTCTTGCAGTAAAAGTTTTATGCCGATTTCTCCAAAGTTAGTGAAAAACTGTCCCAACACATAGAACAAGTCAAACTTCACCATACGGAAGCTTCGAAAG
>JAGGXN010000036.1 GCA_021163065.1 Archaeoglobaceae archaeon
ATGAGAGAAGGGGGATAATAAAGGCGGATTCTTTTGGAAGGACAAGTGCTGAAAACATTTTTGCTGGTGGCGATGTTACAACGGGGGCTGCAACAGTCATAGCTGCGATAGGTGCTGGAAAAAGGGCTGCATATGCGATTGACGAGTATTTGAGAAGTAAAGATGATAAATTGGCTAAGGAAAGAAGTAATCACAAGTGCAAATCAGATGAAAACCATGAAAACGAGATAGTTGAGATGAAAGAGTTGTACAATGAGTTGAAGGAGATGGTTGTTAAAGCTCCAACTATTGCTGGTTATTGTGAGGCTGGTCAATTTGTTATCGTAATGGTTGATGAGAAGGGGGAGAGAATACCGCTAACAATTGCAGATTTTGATAGAGAAAAAGGGACAATAACGATCGTTTTTCAAGAGGTTGGTAAGACAACTTACAAGCTTGGTGAGTTAAAGGCTGGAGATAAACTTTATCATCTTGCTGGACCATTAGGAAAGCCTTTTGAAATTGAGAAAGGCAGAATAGCCATCGTTGGTGGTGGAACAGGCATCGCTTCAGTTTACATCACGGCTAAGAAGGCTAAGGAGATGGGAAATGAAGTTGTATCCATTATTGGAGCAAGAACAAAGGAGTTCATATTTTGGAAAAGCAAGATTGCTGAGTATAGTGACGAGCTTATCGTTACAACGGATGATGGGTCTTATGGAATTAAGGGCTTGGTTACCCACGCTTTGAGGGATTTGTTGGAGAGAGAAAAGGTTGATCAGGTTATAACTATAGGTCCGACTATTATGATGAAGTTTGTTGCCAAAGAGACTGAGAAATACGGTATAAAGACGATAGCGAGCTTAAATCCAATAATGGTTGATGGAAGTGGAATGTGCGGAAGTTGTAGAATTAGGTATGATGGTGAAATAAAGTACGCATGCGTCCATGGACCGGGATTTGATGCTCACAAAGTTGACTTTGATGATCTGCTAAGGAGATTAACAATCTTCAAGAAGGAAGAGGATTTTGCAAGGAAGTATCCCGATTTTGGGAGGGAAGAGAAAGAAATTTTGAGGGGATTTTATGAGAGTTGATACGATTGCTAATGCAATCAATTACGATAAAAAAATCAAGATGCCCGAATTGGACGTTAAGGTTAGAATTAGATGTTTCGATGAGGTTGCTTTAGGCTATACAAATGAAATGGCTATGCAAGAGGCTTTGAGATGTTGCCAATGCAATGAAGCTAACTGCATTGATGGATGCCCTGTTAACATTGACATTCCCGCTTTTATTAAGGCAATTGCTGAGGGAGATTTTGAAAAAGCTGCTATGATAATTAGAGATAAAAATGCATTGCCAGCGATTTGTGGAAGAGTCTGTCCCCAAGAAACACAGTGTGAGATTAAATGCATAGAATGTGGAAATTGCTGGCTTTACTGTCCTGAGGGATGCATCGAGTTTGTTGATGGATTGCCACACCCAAATTACGACTATTGCAAGGGATGTGGAATCTGTGCTGAAGAATGTCCCACGGGTGCGATAACGATGGTTGTGGAGGTTAAGTAGGTGATACTATGGCTGTATCTGAAATTAGCAAAAAAACAAACAAAAGTAAGAAGGTTGGGAAAAACAAAAACATGGGAAACACGAATAAAAAAACGGGTAAAGGTAAAACCAAGACTAAACATAAATCTAAGCTTAAACCTAAATCCAATTCTAAACTTAAAACAAAAATGAAAAACAAAGAAAAGATGGTGGTTATCGAAGGCTCTCATGCTGTTGCTGAGGCTGTTAGACTTTGTAAGCCAAAGGTTGTTGCAGCCTTTCCCATAACCCCTCAAACCCACATCGTTGAAAGATTGGCTTGGTTGGTTGCGAATGGGATGTTGGATGCTGAATACGTAAACGTTGAATCGGAACACTCAGCCTTAAGCTTAGTAGCTGGTGCAGTTGCTTGTGGTGTTAGGGCTTATACAGCCACATCATCTCAAGGTTTGGCGCTGATGCACGAGGTATTGTTTGCCACCTCAGGAATGCGTTTGCCAGTAGTCATGCACGTCGCAAATCGAGCGTTATCTGCTCCACTAAACATCTGGAACGATTTATCTGATACTATGGCTCAAAGGGATGCATCGTGGATTCAGCTTTACGCTGAAAACGTTCAGGAGTCCGTTGATTTCACTTTTATAGCTTACAAGGTGGCTGAAGAAGTCATGCTTCCGGCAATGGTCTGCATGGATGGTTACACTTTGACGCACGTCTATGAACCAGTCTCAATTCCTGAACAATGGCAAGTTGACGATTATCTGCCAGAATACAAAACAGATTACAAACTTGATGTTGAAAATCCAATGTTGATTGGAGCTTACGCGTTACCTGACGACTACATGGAGTTTAAGTACGATCAACAGTTGGCAATGGATGTTGCTATGACTAAATTGGAAGAGGAAAGCAAGGAATTTGAGAAAAAATTCAACAGAAGGTTTGATCTAATTGAGGAATACAAGCTGGAATCGGATGTTGCGATTGTTTCGATGGGTTCTGTTTGTGGAACGATAAAGGATGCTATCGATAACTTTGATGATGCAGATGTTGGTTTACTAAGATTAATTGCATACCGACCGTTTCCCAAAGATAAAATTAGAGATGCTTTGAGAGATGTTGAAACTGTTATCGTTATTGACAGAGCATTCAGTTACGGCTTTGAAGGCATTTTGTTTACCGAAATCAAGTCAGCTTTTTACAATGTTGAGGAAAAACCAAGGATTTTCGGTTATACTGCAGGTTTGGGTGGTAGAGACATCAGAATTGAGGACATATACAGGATAATAGAAGATGCAAAGCAGGCTGAAAAGGAAGGAGATTGGATTGGGTTAAGGGGTGTTTATGCATGATTGCTGGATTGCCTGGAGAGGAGTTGTTTTTACAAGGACATACAGCATGTGCTGGTTGCAGTCAGGCTTTGGCAGTTAGAATTGCAATGAAGGCTTTGGGCAGAAACACGATTGTTTGCTTAGCCACTGGTTGCTTGGAAATCTATTCTACACAATATAGACGATGTGCTTGGAAAGTTCCAGTTATTCACATGCTGTTTGAGAATGCTCCAGCAGTTGCTAGCGGCATTGAAGTGGCGATGAAAAAGTTAGGCAAAAAAGCTAACATAGCAGTCTTTGCTGGAGATGGCGCAACAGCAGACATTGGCTTTGGAGCCTTGTCAGGGATGCTGGAGAGGGGGCATAACGTAATTTACATTTGCATTGATAACGAAGCGTACATGAATACTGGGATACAGAGGAGCGGTTCCACACCTTATGCAGCATATACAACAACCTCCCCACCCGGAAAAGTTAGCATTGGCAATAAAACGTTTAAAAAAGATTTGCCATCGATTGTTGCAGCCCACCGCATCCCATACGTTGCGACTGCAAACCCTTCGTATCCAAAGGATTTGTACAAGAAGGTCAAGAAGGCTATGGATTTTGATGGTGCAAAATATATCCACATCTTAACACCTTGCCCAACAGGATGGGGTTTTGAAAGTAACGAATCAATTGAAATTGGTAGATTGGCAAACGAGACAGCTTTATGGATAAACTATGAAGTTGTTAATGGTGAAATTACTGATGTCATGAAGATAAAGGAAAAAAAGCTTGTTGAGGAGTATTTAAGAAGACAGGCAAGGTTTAGGCATTTAAGCAAAAAGGAAATTGAAGAAATTCAAAAAATTGCAGATGAAAATGCAAGGATTTTTGGGCTTTAAACTTTTTTAAATAATTAATTATCTTAATTTGCCAGTTACTATAAACTTTTCTTTAATTTATGAATACCAAATATTTAAGTAGCCGTTTGATAAATTAAAATGGGTGATAAAATGGTAGATTTTTTACTTAATGATGAACAGAAAGCAATTAGGGATGCTGCAAGGGAGTTTGCTGAGAAAGAGTTTCCGCCTGTAGCTGAAAAATATGACTTGAATGAGGAATATCCATGGGATATTTACAAAAAGGCAGTAAAGCTTGGGTTTATTGGGATGAGCATTCCAGAGAAGTATGGTGGACAGGGATTAAAGACTTTGGATGCTTGCTTGGTTGTTGAAGAATTCTTCAGAGTTGATGCCGGCATCGGGATGATTTTAGCAGCAACATTTGGCTCAGAAATGATAATGATGTTTGGAAACGAAGAGCAGAAGGAGAAGTATCTACCACCATTAGCTAAAGGAAAGCAGATATGCGGTGCTGCCTTTACTGAGCCAGCAGCGGGAAGCGATGTTGCGGGAATTCAAACTAAGGCTATAAAAGATGGTGATGAATACATAATAAATGGAACAAAAACGTTTATAACCAACGGAACGGTTGCGGATTGGTTTGTGGTTTTAGCAAGAACTGATCCGGAAGCTAAGAAGAGACACGAAGGAATGAGTGTTTTTGTTGTTGAAGCTGATAGAGAAGGTGTGGAAAGGACAAAGATAAAGAACAAACTTGGCATCAGAGCGAGTGATACGGCAGAGATAACTTTTAAGAATGTGAGAGTGCCAAAGGAAAATCTGATTGGGATTGAAGGAAATGGTTTCTTCCAAGCGATGATGTTCTTCAACACAACCAGAATTCCGGTAGCATTTCAAGCTGTTGGTGTTGCCCAAGGAGCTTTTGAACTGGCTTTCGCCTATGCAAAGCAGAGAGAGTTGTTTGGAAGAAAGCTGATAGACTTCCAAGTTACACAGGACAAGTTTGCCAGAATGAGAACGATGATCGAGGCTGCAAGGTTGTTGGCAGTACAAGCAGCCATCCAAGCCGATACAGGAATGCCCGATCCAGGCTTAACGGCTATGGCCAAGTACTTTGCTGGCAAAGCTGTTGTTGAGGTTGTTGATGAGGCTTTGCAAATCCATGGCGGATATGGATACATTGGTGAATACCCAATATCGAGGTATTACAGAGATGCAAAGATTATGGAAATCTACGAAGGAACTAAGGAAGTTGAGAAGGAGATTATTGCAAGGTCTTTGATGGGTAAAATGCCATCTAAGATTGCCGTGTTGAGGAAGCCACCATACATGTGAGGTGATAACATGAGCGAAACCAAAGATTTGATAAAAAAGATGGTTGAATTGGGAAATCAGGATGAGGAAATAAAGAATTTGCTGAAAGGTTGGAATGGCATCATTCAATACGTATTGAATGGAGAGGAATTTTACGTGAAATACAACGAGGATGGGACTGCCGAGTTTGTTGAAGGCAAGGCAGAAAATCCAAACTTTACAATAATTGCAACGCCAGAATACTGGCTTGATGTGCTGAAGGGCAAAGAAGATGCAGTAATGGGATTCATGCAGGGTAAATACAAAATAGAGGGCAATTTCATGGAAGCTCAAAAGCTTGCATCGGTTTTAAAGAAGTTTGAGGGCAAACTTTAAAATTTTCTTTTAATTTTATTTTTAATTTTATTTTCATAACAGAACGCTTTTAAAACTTGCTACTTCAACATTTCCAGATGTTCAAAAAAGTTCTGGTAGCTAACAGAGGTGAAATTGCAATAAGAGTTATGAGAGCCTGTAGAGAGCTTGGAATAAAAACAACAGCCATTTATAGCGATGCTGACAAGAGAGCATTTCACAGATTCTATGCAGATGAAAGCTACCATATTGGCAAAGCAGATCCAAAGGATAGCTATTTAAACATTGAAAAAATAATAAAGATTGCAAAAAAAGTAGATGCTGATGCAATCCATCCTGGATATGGTTTTTTGTCTGAAAATCCTGAGTTTGCTAAGAGATGTATCGAAAAAGGTTTTGTTTTCATAGGCCCAGAGCCGAAGGTTTTAGCCATTGCAGGCTCAAAATTAAAATCAAGAAAGATGATGGAAAAAGCTGGAATAAAAGCTATTCCCGGAAGTCCAAAAATAAAAAACCTTGATGACGCTTTAAAATGGGCCGAAAAACTTGGATATCCTGTTGCTATTAAAGCATCTGGAGGTGGTGGGGGGATAGGGATAACGATAGCAAGAAATGAAGAAGAGATGGAAAAAGCATATAAACAATCAAAGAAACTTGGAGAACGATTTTTTATAGATTCAGCTGTATACATTGAAAAATATCTTGAAAAACCAAGGCATATTGAGTTCCAGATTCTCGCAGATAAAAAGGGCAATACAATCCATTTAGGTGAGAGAGAATGCAGTATTCAGAGAAGACATCAAAAGTTGATTGAAGAATGCCCTTCAGTAGCTATAGATGAGGAAACAAGACAAAAAATTGGAAAGTTAGTTGTAAAGGGAGCCAAACAAATAGGTTATACAAACTCTGGAACGATAGAATTTTTGTATTCCAACGGTGAATTTTACTTTTTAGAGATTAATGCAAGGCTCCAAGTCGAGCATACGATAACAGAAATTGTCACAGGAATTGATATAGTGAAATACCAGATAAAAATAGCCTATGGTGAGGAGCTTGAGCATAGTCAAGAAGATATTGTTTTTAGGGGTCACGCAATTGAATGCAGAATTAATGCAGAAGATCCAATAAGCTTCTTACCAAGAAGTGGAAAGATAGAATACTACAGAAGTCCTGGGGGGATTGGAATAAGAGTTGATAGCGGAATTCATATGGGTTATAGAATTCCAGAGTACTACGATTCAATGATTTCAAAGCTAATAGCTTGGGGAAACACTAGGCAAGAAGCAATCATGAGAATGAGAAGAGCTTTGTATGAATATTTAATTGGAGGAGTTGAAACAAATATTCCATTTCATAGGGCTGTGATGAACAATGAGGCTTTTGTTAGAGGAGACATACATACACACTTTGTTGAAGAACAAAAAATAGAGGAGGTTATAAAACAATATGTTGAGATCGTCAAAAAGACAATGGAAAAACTGGACGAAATATTCAGAGATAAATTTACTGATGAAGAAATAATGGCTGTTGTTACTGCTATAATTGAGAGTGAGTCAGAAAAAAAGAAAATCGAGCAAAAACAGAGTATTTGGAAAATTATTGGTAAAATAGAAGGTTTAAAGCACTAAATTTTTGTTAAAATTCTCCCAAATCCCTTTTCAATTAAAATTTCACCGTTGTTTAGAGCTTCTACACCACGAATGTAGACTTTCTCAGGAAATATAGCTTTAAAGCCTTCAAAAGGAGTCCAATTAGCCTTAGAATGGAGTTTTTCACAAGAAATCTCTTCAATTCTTTTTAGATTAAAGATTGCCAAATTTGCATAGTTTCCAACTTCTATTTTCCCATAACCCTTAAAGCCAAAGATTTTTGCAGGATTCTTTGTTATTTTTTCAATCAAACTAATATCTAAAATCGACTTTGAAATTAGATAGACCAACATTGGATACAACGTCTCAACCCCGGGAAAACCGGGAGAACCTTTAATTTTATCATCAACTGTATGGGGAGCGTGATCCGATGCTATTACCTCAGCTAAGCATAAATTTTTTAAAAGAGTCTTAGATTCTTCGTAATCCCTAAGCGGAGGATTTACGTTTATCAACCCATTAAGCCTTTCATAGTCCTTTGTAGACAGCAAAAAATGGTGAGGAGCTACTTCACATGTTGAATTGCTTTCAGAAATCATCTTTAACGCTTTAAAAGTTGAGATGTGACAAAAGTGGTAGTTTCCAATGCTCAAGCATTTCTTCACAGCTACAATTTCAGCCTTAGGTAAACGATATTTAAAGTTTGGGAATCCATCCTTTACAAGTTCTGGATCTTCAGCATGAATTGTTATTGGTTTTCTTGTCTTTAAATTTTTCAAAACTTCATAGTCTATTTGAAGATTTTTATCGTTATGTTGTATAAAAACTTCCCCAATTGCTGGTAAAAAGTATCTTTTTTCAACCCTACC